>CBFCYQ010000072.1:0-11917 GCA_965602205.1 uncultured bacterium
TTCCTTAACCCCTCGCCCCTCTCAAACGTCGACACCGCCATCGCCTTCTACAGTTTCTCGCTCGGCATCGACGACCCCGCAGACAACCTGCCCCGCGTGTTTGACCTATCTCAAAACTACCCCAATCCCTTCAACCCCTCGACGGAAATCAGTTATTCCCTCCCCCGTACATCCCATGTGACAATATCCGTTTACAATATCCAGGGGCAGCTTACCACTACCCTGGTCGACGCCACGCAAACGGCCGGAGTCTACTCGGTCGCCTGGGCAGGGAATGATATGGGCGGCAGAAAAGTCGCCTCAGGTGTGTACTTTTATAGAATGCAGGCCGACGGCTTCAGCGAATCTCGAAAAATGGTCCTGCTCAAATAGGCCCGCCGTCGCTCCCCGAGACATTCTCAGCGCATTATGACAATGTCAATCCGGCGGTTCTTGGCCCGACCATCGACCGTCTGGTTGCTGGCTACCGGCTTGTCCGCGCCATAACCGATCGATTTGATCCGGTCGGCTGGGATCAGCATACTCTGCCGGAGGTACTGCATGACCGCAAACGCCCGCTTCTCCGAAAGCAGCGTGTTGGCGGAAGGCTCGCCCTTGGAGTCCGTGTGACCCTCGACCACCAGCTTCGACTCCGGAAACATCCCCACGACTTCCTCCACTTTTTTCAGCAGGGGTATATGCTCGTCCTTAATATCGCTCTTGCCTACGTCAAAAGACAGGCCGCTGAGTCGCAGGACTATGTCGTTGGACGCGTTGAAGAGAACGTCCCCCTCCGAGGGGTTCAGTATCTGCTTAGCCTTCTTGAACTTGGCCTCCTGCTCCCGGCGGACCTCCAGCTCTGCCGTAACCTCTTCGTGGGCGTCCGCCAGTTCCGATATCCGGGTTTTCTCCTCGGCCACCTCGTCTGAAAGCTGGGCTACCTCTCCCTTGAGTGCAGCCACTTCATCGTAAACAACACCGGCCAACTCCACCGGGTCCTCATGCGTCGATTTGTAATTCAGTTTTTCCAGGGTTCCCTTGAGCTTACCCGTCACTTCCTCCTGGGTCGCCAGAAGCTGGCGGTTGTCCTCCTGAACCGCACGGATATAAAGGATAAGGCTGTCTGCTGCCGCCAGCGGTCCCCTGTCAAACGGCAGGTCCCCCATGTCGACCTCGCTGCCCACCCGGTTCATCTGAATCTCGTAGACCAGCATCAGTTTTTCCCAGGCCTGGTCGTTGCGCGCCAGGGACCGCACCGACTGGGCGATGTTCGAAGCATGACGGGCCTCGTACTCGGCTCGCCTGGCTTCCACCGTCGCCTCCTCCCGATTGTAGCGATCCCGCATGAGAATGGCGTTGCCTTTCGTAAGAGCCGTCCGGGCCTTGTCGAGTGTCGAGAGCGCGAACTTATCGGCCCCGTCGGCTACGGCCGCATCGATAAGCTTGTCGGCATTGCCCAGAACGTCGACGCGAATGGCTTCCATCTCGGCCACCTCGAAAAGCGGCGTGGCCTTCTCAGCCTCTTTCAGACCGCCCTTGACGTTACCTGACTCGATCCTGGCCGTGGCCTTCATGAACTGCTTCTCGGCCTTGGCATAAAGCACCTGGACGAGCATCGCTGCTTTCGCTTCCCTGGCCTTGTTCCTCGGCGGCAAGTACTCATTTAGGCTGAGCTTGGCAACTTCCGTGGCCTTCAGGGCATTCTGGGCAAACTCGCTCGCCTCGCTGATATAGCCTTCTATTGTCCTTTTCTTCTTACCGCGTTTGACGGCATCCTGGGCCTGCGCCGCCTTCTTGGCGGCCTTCTCGTATGCCTTCGGCGCAAAAACGTCAGCTTCGGCGATCCGCGTGGAATCCATAAGCCTGTTCAGATCGTCTATACTCGGGACGGCGTAGCCTGCCCCCGCCAGCACCAAAACCAATATCAAGCTACCGATGACGGTAGAAACTACTCTTTTATTCATAACAGCATTCCCCGTGTTAGGATTGACGGTTTTAAAAACAAAACAATCGGCCGCCCGGAAAAACAACAAAAAAGTATGCGCCTCCCAGCGACTGCCAACAGTGACGTATGCTTCTGCTGGCCTTCCCGACTTCAATCCGCCCCTGTCAACAATCGTGTTTCCGCAGTCTGTTTTGGTCCTCAGGCATTGCAAAAAGACCCCAAAATGCCGATATTGAGCGTATAACTACCGGATACGAAATTTGAATCGGAAAACGTTATGACCGTTTGTAGAAAATCTGTCTTTGTCTTTCGGACAGCTCTCATACTCGTCCTGTTGAGTCTGACCATTCCCTCCGGCGACTGCGATGCCGTACCTGGTCTCATCAGTTATCAGGGCCGCCTCACGGACGCGTCCGGGGGCCCGGCGGTCGATGGCGCGCACAGCTTTCGATTCACTCTTTTTGCCGACTCTACCGGCGGCGCCCCCTTGTGGTCGGAAAGTACCGACCTCAGCACGGTCGGCGGCCTCTTTTCCCACCTCCTGGGCTCCGTGATACCCCTGCCCGGGACACTGGATGAAAACACCTCCGATCTGTTTCTCGAGGTACGCGTGGACGGTGAGACCACCCTGCCTCGAACCCGGCTGGTCAGCGTGCCTTTTTCGCTCACCGCCGGCAACCTGGATGCCAGGGATTCGTCCGGTCTGAGCGCCATTAAGACTTTTCCGAGGGAGCACAAGATGACGATCTTCGACTCCACCGGGGCCGAAGCTATCGTCTTCCGGGCCGTCCCGGGAGATTCTTCGGTAAGCCTGCCCCGGTCGGCTATAAACGCCCGCGAGATCTTCAACGAACCGGGCCTTACCAGCAGCTTTGACTTCGCCCAGGTCACTCTCAACACCGGCCCGATGACCGACCTCGTGACGACCGACATCGTCACCCCGGAAGATGGCTACATTGTCCTTCACGGCAAGTGCTACGCGCTTTTGAGCGGTACCACCGGCCCCAACACGGCGCAAATTCAGATCGACGAGGACGAAGGCGGCGATGCCCTGTTCCCGTATTACACGATGGTCGGGCTGGCCGGCTATGTGAATACGGCCGTCAACTATTTCCCGATCTATGTCACGCGGGTTTTCTATAGAGAAGCCGGTGAGTACACTTTCCGCATGGAAGGCCGCGCCAACTATCCCCCTCCGGCCACGGCCAAATCCTGGGATCACATCCTGACGGCTGTTTATTATCCCACCAGTTACTGGTCGGTGGGTTCGCTGTCGCGCGAACCGATCGACCATCCCGCCGCTGTTCCGGTGATCATCGACGACTCGCTGAACCCGGAACGAAATGGTGTCTACTACCGCTTTGACCTGAGAAATCTGGAACAGAAATCGGAAAACTCTGAGTATCAGCCCCCGCAGCGCTGAAAAAGCGGCCGCCCGCACCCTCGCCCGCAGACTACTTTAGCAAAACCATCTTCCGGGTTTCTACATAATCCGCCGTCGTGATTTTGTAGAAATAGACGCCGGTGGATACCGTCTGCCCCGCATCATTGGTCCCGTCCCACGACAGAATATGCACGCCCGCCGTCTGCTCCCCGTCAGCCAGGGTCTTTACTAACCGACCCAGGACGTTGTAAACGGCGATTTCAACACGCGACGCGGACTGCAGTTCATAGGCGATATTGGTCTCGCCATTGAAGGGGTTGGGATAATTCTGCAACAAGGCAACCGCGTAAGGTATCTCCACCGGATCGGGAATCGAGTGGCCGACACCGCCCATATTGTAGACGTAGATCGAGCCGCCGTTGCTGGTCACCAGGATGTCCTCCTCATAAGCCAGCATACTGCCCCCCTTGCCGCCGTGAGTCAGCAGTTGGGGTATGCTGCCACTAATATCGAATAAGCCCACCCCGCCCGGGCCTACCGTGAACATCCTGTCGCCATCGGCCGCCGCTCGTACCACCGGGAACGATAATTCTTCGGTGGTCACATAGACCGGGGCGCTCGGGTCGGAACCGTCGTAAACGACCATATCATCCCACTGGAATAGCACCGCGTAATCGCCATTAACGAATATATCCCCGGCGCTGGACGACAGGACCGTTTGTGAAAGCAGATCGGCACTGTAATCGCTGCTGATACCCAGAATACTGAGATAATCGCCCTCGTGAGAGACATATAGCAGCGTGTCCCTGATGGCGACGGCCTTGATGGAGCTGCCGACATCCCAGTGGCCCACTGGTTCAATCGCGGTATATGCGGAAAAACGGTACAAATCCACGGCGCTGTCCAGTATCGCGATGAAGTACTGATAAGGCGCGTATATGCTTCCCGCAAACCTGACCTCCGATATTTTGGAAGCATCCACGAAGATGGTATTATCCAGAAAGTACTCGTCGGGATCGGAGGCGTTGGTGATGAAGACGATCCGATCGAGCTGCGGCAGCAGGGCGAGCAGCGTATCGCCGTTGTGATCCATGGACTTGATTTCACCCACGTCCCCATAGATTGTGTATGAATAGTGCAGATCGTTGAGGCTGTCGAAGGCGTGAACATCGATAGGATTGGCCGCACCCCCGGTAAAGAGCCTCATATCGAACACCTCCAGACTGGTTACCGGCCCCAGCCGGTTTAGAGCCTGAATCGGCGAGCCCAACGCCTCCAGTCGATACAGGTTCAGCCCGCAGAATTCGCCGGGCAGCACCAGCGCCTCACCATCGACCAGGGATGCGAGGTCTCCACTGTACAGACTGCTGCCGATAGATGCCGTCTGCAAAAACTGGTGATCGCGGCGGTCGATCACCTGGACAAAACGGCGGGCGCTGAGAACGACAAACAGCGTATCGGTCACCAATACCCGCTCCGGTTCGCTGATTCCCATGATCGAGTCCGTTATAACTCCCCCGCCCGCGCCGAACTGCCCCAACAGGATTCCCCTGGTATCCAGCAGGATGAGCAGTGTGGTATCGCAGGACATAAACGAGATCGCCCGGTAAGGAACGTACAGGTAATCAACGAAGGAGCCGAAGCCCGCACCGGAGATATCGTAACACATTATTCCGTTATATTCGTCCAGCGCCAGCAACTCGTCGCCAGCCACGTCGAGTTGCGTTACCAGGACGCCTTTCAGACTGTAATCGACATACACGGCCTCACTGTATCCCTCCAGGCGATACCGGGCAATACCCTCAAACCACCGCGACAGGTAAATATCGTCACCATGAAGAGCAAAATCAGCGAAAGCCACGCCCGGATCGACCTGCCCCAGGTAGCCCACCACCGGCAGCCCGGAAACGTCCAGAAAATGGAGGCAGTCATCGGCCGTGCGCACCAGCGCCAGGTCGCCATAGAGTTTCATCGCCAGGGGTATGCCTTCCAGAAGGGTGTAACTGCTGGCCTCCAGTTGAGAGGTAGCCGAGTCATACGCCAGAACGGCCAGCCCCTCCGTGGACAATCCGAGCACGTAGTCACCGAGCGCTTGCGTCTCGGTATACGCGTTCCACATCAGCGTATGGTCCGGCACACCGTCAAATTCATCACCGGCGTGCGCCACTGCCGCGAACAGAATCAGAAGGACCGAACACCACTTGCTCATTTGACCAGGATCATCTTTCTGGAAATCTCGGATTCGCCGCTGCGCAAACGATAGAAGTAGACTCCCGATGAAAATTCCGAACCGTCGAATTCCACCATATGCTTGCCCGCCCCGAAGTCGCGATCCGCTACCGTTTGAACCCGCTGACCCAGGATGTTGAAAACCTCGAGCACTACGCGGGAGCGCCGGGGCAAGTCGAACATAATGGTCGTGGCCGGGTTGAAGGGGTTGGGATAGTTCTGGTAAAGGTTGACCGTCCGCGGCAGAATCACCACGTCATCCTCGATTCCCGTCAACATATCAGCCAGGCCGTAGTAACCGCTGTTTAGATTGTCATACAGGAAGCGGGCCTTGTTTTTCCCGTCGTCATACGGGGCATCGAAATCCCACACCAGGACATCCATGCCGTCACCCACCAGGATAATTTCCACACGGTCATCGCCGTCGAGGTCATCCACCAGCGGGGCGTAACGGGTCGACATGACCAGGTTACCTCGCGAAGGCGTGGGAATCGGCCAGCCGGGCAGAACCGCAGCCTCGTGATCGAGTATATAGAGCCGCTCGGGGCCGGTTCCCGGGAAAATATAGCCGGAACGGATAATAATCTCCGGGTACTCGTCCCCCGTGACATCGGCCACCGTCGGAGTGCCCAGGGTCACCGGCTCGGACAGGGCCTCGCCGATCGGCTGGCCGTCACTGGGTATATAGGGGCTGCCGTCAGCCCTGAATATATAGAGTGACGCAATATCAAACTCGAAGAACGTAATCAGAATCTCCGGTATCCCGTCGAGGTCCAGGTCGGCTATGACCGGATATGACGCGATCCAGTCCGACACGTCCGGCATCGCCACCGGAAAGCCCGGAAACGTGCTGTTGCCGTAGGTATTGACCCAGATCTGCGGCACGTCGTCATTATCCTGACCGGCAGTGACAATCTCCGGGTTGCCGTCACCGTCCAGGTCCCCCAGGGCCGAGCCGAAAACCGAGGCGATATTCATCACCAGCGGATCGTAGCTGTGATAGGCCGGCTCACCGTTTTTGCTCTGAAAAGCGGCGGTGCCGGCATAAGGAGCCGGGGCCGTATAGGAGGCAATGACCTCGGCGGCATCGTCGCCGTCAACGTCGGCCGCAGTCACAAACGGCGAGGTCTCGCCGCCCCGACGATATATATCGGTAGCGCGAGTGTCAAAGTAGGTGAAAAGACCTCCCAGCGAGGCAAAGTAGGAGCGACCATCAAAAGTGTAGGCCAGGATGTGCCCGGCCTTGTTGATGATAACGACCGCCGAGTCAACCACCAGGGATATCTCGCCGTCTATCAAATCCCAGTAACTGAACCCGGCAATGGTCGGGTTGGGATAACCGTAGCCGTATGGTATCAGTCCCGTAAGACAGTACTGCGGCCAGCCATCCGCCAGCGAGCCGTCGTACTTGAAGGCGTAGATACCACTGTCATTGGTGCAGATTATCTCGTCCTGGCCGTCCCGGTCGACATCGTAGATCGCCGGCACCGATCGCATGTCGAGTTGTGGCAGAACGGGGTATCCCGGCGCCAGCGTACCGTTTGCCTCGAAAAGGTAAAGCCCCGTGCCCGTCGGCACGACCAGTTCCCGGTTGCCATCCCGGTTGAGGTCCGTGCACGCCGCGGTGATAGCGGCAGTGCTGGCAACCTTCTGCGGCCACCCGGCCGTGAAGGACGACGCTACCATAACCGACACCGTGTCCACGACCGAGTCGGTCTGGAAGTACCCGTGAAGGTAGAAGTTGAAGCCGCCCGTGTCGCTGCCCGAGGCCGTCCAGATATATATCAGCGAATCGAAAAATTCCTTCGTTGATGAGTACAGGTGCCGGACAATACCGGCCCCCTTCTGGCTGTATACCGCCATCGAATCGAAATCCGGACCGTAGGCCGAACCGTAAATGAGCGCATTGTACCGCAACTCAGCGCCGGACTGTGGCGACGCGATAGCTATTTTTCGATTCCGCACATATGTAAAGGCCGTCTCACGCCAATTGCCGTACTTGTCGGTCAACCGAAGGCTTACCTGCCCTTCAATCGGTCCGTTGGAAAAGACATAGACGATCGAATCCGCCGGCAGCTCATCACCGTTGGCCAGTGGCTGCCAGTCGGATGAGCCGAGCCCCAGAGAGTAATCCAGCACCCAGCTGCCGGTGTAGCCCATCACCGGTGCAATCCTTACTACGACGTCATCTATGTAACGGTTGCGCCGAGCCGGCTCGACGAAATACAGGCCGCCGTTCTCCAGCAGAGCATACGATGCGGACATATTTAGATACCCGTGGCCGGAAAGAGTATCAAAGCCGGCCAGCGAGTCCCCCTGCTCTAGCGGATCCAGCATATCGTCGGCGCCCAGAAGAAGAATTTCCTCCAGCTCCCCCAGGTTCAGATCCGGGCGATGTGACAGCAGCATGGCCGCCGCTCCAGCAACTATGGGCGCGGCAAACGAAGTGCCGTCACCGAGGTAATACCGCTCGTCGGCCCCGACTATTCTAACTCCCGGTTCGCCGGCGACGGCATACATATCGGTGCCGGCCGCTCGCAGGGACAGGATGTCAAGACCCGGAGCCACTATATCCAGATGCGGCCCGTAGGTCGAAAAGTCGGCCAGGAAGCCGTCGGAATTGCCCGCCCCGACAACGAAGGTTGAGTCAAACGCCGCCGGATAAAAACGCTCGCTGGTGCCGGTATTGCCGATAGCAATGGCCACAAAAACGCCGTTGTGCCGCGCAAAATCGATAGCCTCTTTCATCATGCTGGATTCAAAGGGACTGCCCCAACTGATATTTATCACCTGGGCGCCCGCGTCGACGGCATACATAATACCGGCCGCTCCTACGCTGACGATGGAATTGGGTGTTATCTTTACCGGCAAAACATCAGCCCAGGGAGCGATGCCCGCCACCCCGGCCGTGTTGGCGTTGGCCGCTACGATGCCCGCTATATGCGTGCCGTGCCCTTCGTAGTCAGCCGGATCATTATCCCCCACGACATAAATGATGGTAAGACTGTCGCCCGAGATGTCGTAACCGTAAACGTCGTCGATGTAGCCGTTGTGGTCGTTGTCTACGCCGTCGTCGGCCACCTCATCGGAATTTGTCCAGATCCGCCCCTGCAGTTCCGGATGCTCGTCGTCTATTCCGGAATCGACTATGGCAACCACCACCTTGACGGTCTCCGCCGGAGGACTCTCATAAAACGACTGGATCTTAATATCCACGCCGGCTTCACCACTTTTGAGGATCTGCTCGTCGTTGTTATCGCCGTCCAGGCGCCGGATCGCGTAGTAGCTCTGGCCGGTATTGTTCAGATACCACTGGTGACTGAACAGGGCATCCTCCGGCCAGTCGAAAAACTCAAGATAGTAGTCGGGCTCGACGTATTCGATATTACCGGCTCCGAACATCGAGACCACCTCGGAAGTCGTCAGCGATGTGTCGGCCGTCGTGAAGACGTAAAAACGGCTCCAGTTTTCCCCGCCGATAAGGTCAGGCCTCACCGCCAGCGCGGAGGCCCGCTCGAGTTTTTGGCCGGAGTCAAGTGCAAGCTTCATCGTCCCGACGTTCGCCTTCGGAGCCAGTTTTACAATATATCTTCCGGGGACGGGACCGCTCGGGCGTTTAGCCCGGACGGCGGCCAAAGCTGAGATAGAACCTAGACCGGAAACCAATAGCACCGCGACCATCAGTCTTACAGGCATTTTAACCATACGTACCAATCACTTTCGGCGGTCGGGGTTGAAAATCCGGGGTTCTCTTTAAAAGACGGAGGAGCCGTCCGGTCCGTTCAAGCTCTTTTTTATAAGATAATACGTTTCAAAGACTTGTCAAGAGGGGAAATAAACTGGCGGCCAGTCTAACCGCGCTCTTTGAGATAAGGCTTGTTCACCTTGCCCGACTGATACTTGGGAAGACTGTCAAAAAACTCAATGAATTTGGGCACTTTGTGGTCAGCCACCCGGCGTTTACAGAACGTCTGCAACTCTTTCGGGTCGGCCTGGCAGCCTTCCCGGACCACCACCGCCGCCTTGACCGCCTCGCCCAGGATGGGGTCATCGACGCCATATACCGCCGCCTCGGCAACCTTGTCATTCTCCAAGAGGCATTCTTCGACCTCCTTGGCGCTGACGCGGTTACCGCCGGTCTTGATTATCTCTTTCCTGCGGCCGACGATGTAGATCAAGCCTTCCTCGTCCCGCTTCGCCAGATCACCGGTATAAAGACGACCTTCCCTGAGCACCTGGTCCTGCTCCTCGGGCTGATTCCAGTAACCCATCATGACGCAATCCCCCGACACGACAATCTCGCCCACCTCTCCGACCGCCACTTCCTGCCCCTTCTCGTTGAGAACATCGACGATTACCCCCGGCACCGGCACGCCGATAGAACCGACTTTTTCCTTCAGCCTCTCCGGCGGCAGGTAGGTCACCCGGGGCGACGCCTCCGTCTGGCCGTACATGATGTATATCTCCCTGGTGGGAAACGCCTCCATCAGCCGACGGATAACCTCCGGGGCCATGGAACCCCCGGCTTGCGTGAAGTATCGCAGGCCCTCCAGCTTGCGGTTGGCGAAGGTCGACTTGTTCAGGAGGATCATGAAATTCGACGGCACCCCGGACAGCCCGCTGACCTTCTCTTTCTCCATCGTGTCCAGCACCACTTCGGGATACAAAAAGCGGTTGTCGATGACCAGCGTCCCCCCGGCGGCGACGTGCGTCAGCAACAGGGAATTGCCGTAAATGTAATAAAAGGGCAGGATCACAAGCACGCTCTCGTCCGGGCTGAGCTTCAAGTATTCCACGGTGCCAAAGGTGTTCGATATCAGGTTGAGATGCGAGAGCATCACGCCTTTGGAGGTTCCCGTGGAACCGGACGTGTAAAAGATGGCCGCCAGTTCGTGCGGCTTTTCGTCATTTCTGTCGAATCGAACCTCGCCAGGGTTATCGGCCTCAAGCTTCGCCGTTGGATTCTCCAGCACGTCACTCAGCACTTCCAGCGGCACGGCATCGCAGACACTCGACAGGTTTTTATCTGAGATGACCAGCTTCAATGACGGGCATGACTTCACAATCTCGGCGTAACTGCGCCGGAACCGCGCCTGGAACATCAGTATTTCCGGCTGGCAGTCGTTGATAATAGCCGCCAGGCTTTTGGCCGTCAGGGAAGTATCCAAAGGCACCGCCACCCCGCCCGCCTTGAATACCGCGAAAAAGCCAACCACGTACTCGACCGAGTTTTCGAACAGAATAGCTACTCTCTCGCCCCTTTTCAGACCTTTTTGCTGGAGAAATTCGGCCAGCGCCGTCGCCACCTGTGCTAGCGACCGGTAGGTAATGCGATTGTCCTGATGAATGACGGCGTAACTATCCGGATGCGTTAATGCGGCGCGACGCAACAAATCGAATATTTGCATGACATGCCCGTATTCCCGGCCGGTGGAGAGTCCGGCAGTGGAGTGCTCAGCCCCCCGCTTTCCTGACCACGAAGTTGACCAGGTTATCGATCGAATCGAGGTTGGTCGGGATCATCTCTTCGTCATCGATGGTGAAGCTGTACGTGGTTTCGATGTGCTGCGTCAACTCCAGTATCCCGGTGGAGTCGATGTAACCGTTCTGCATGAAAGAATCCGAATCCCCCAGGCTCTCAGCTTCATCGCCCACCAGGAAGGTATCGATAACGAACTGCCTCAGGTTTTCTCGTAATGTAGCTTGGTCTACCGTAGCCATGATTTCCTCATTAGAATATTCTTACACTGTCGCCGCCATTACTCCACTTCGAGCGGCGGCATCCTCAGCGGCTCGGTGGCCACCACTTTACGCTCGATATTGGCGTATCCTCGCTTGACCTGCTCGACCGTTAGTCTCAGCACTTCCGCGGCTTCCTCCGGGGGCACCTTGGTTTCAAGGGCGTGCCAGAGCATGTCCATGTGGTAAAAGTCCAGCCCGAAGAAAAACTCCGCCTGGGTCGTGTCGGCCGAATATGTATCGGTCGTCGGAATACGCTTGATGATATCCTCGGGAATTCCGAGATGCACCGCCAGTTGATACACCTGAATTTTGTACAGGTGCGCTATCGGCTTCAAATCCGTTCCGCCGTCGCCGTACTTGACGAAAAACCCCTGCATGTGCTCATCCTTGTTGCCGGTCCCGACCACCGCCCAGTTGTGCTTCTCGGCGTGATAATACAGCGTCGTCATCCGCAGCCGCTGCTTGTAGTTGGTCGCCGCCACCACCTGCAGGTACGCGTCCAGCGGCAGCCGCTTCGTCTGCACCTTGCCCTGGGCGTCTTCAATCGTCAGGTTGAAATAGTTGTAAACGCTCTTTTCGAGGATGCTCGATGGTATGGTTATCTTGGTCTTGTGCGTCTTGGCGTCGTATTCGGGAAA
>CBFCYQ010000073.1:0-11862 GCA_965602205.1 uncultured bacterium
TTGCTAATCGTATTGCCCGCTGGGATGGTTCGACCTGGCAACCGCTCGGCTCGGGGATGAATGAAGCTGTCTACTCCCTTTTGGTCTACAACGGTGAGTTGATCGCCGGGGGAAATTTCACGACTGCCGGTGGGGTTGCTGCCAGTCGTATTGCCCGCTGGAATGGTTCGACATGGCAACCGCTCGGCTTGGGGACGAATGATTGGGTCTACTCCCTGACGGTCTTCAACGATGCGCTGATCGCCGGGGGACAATTCACGACAGCCGGTGGGGTAGCTGCCAGTAGTGTAGCCCGCTGGGACGGTTCGACATGGCGACCGCTCGGCTCGGGGATGAATAGCTATGTCTACTCCGTTGTGGTCTACAACGGTGAGCTGATCGCCGGGGGTTATTTCACGACGGCCGGTGGGGTTGCGGCCAGTCGTATTGCCCGCTGGGACGGTTCGACATGGCAACCGCTCGGCTCGGGGATGAATGGTCCTGTCAACGCCCTGACCGTGTACAACGATGAGTTGATCGCCGGGGGAGAATTCACGAGTGCCGGTGGGGTTGCTGCCAATTATATTGCCCGCTGGAATGGATCGACATGGCAGCCGCTCGGATTGGGGATGAATTCCAATATCTGGTCCCTGGCGGTCTACAACGGTGAACTGATCGCCGGGGGATATTTCACGACGGCCGGTGGGGCTACTGCCAATAATATTGCCCGCTGGGATGGTTCAACGTGGCAACCGCTCGGCTCGGGGATGAATTACGATGTCATGTCCCTAACGGTCTACAACGGTGAGTTGATCGCCGGGGGGGATTTCACGACGGCCGGCGGGATTGCTGCCAACAGAATCGCTCGCTGGGATGGTTCCGCATGGTGGCCCCTTGGCTCGGGGATGAATGATTGGGTCTTGTCCCTGGGAGTCTACAACGGTGAGCTGATTGCCGGGGGAGCTTTCACAACGGCCGGTGGGATTGGCGCCAACATTGCACGCTGGAATGGTTCGACATGGCAATCCCTCGGCTCGACGATTTATGATTGGGTCTACTCCCTGATGGTTTACAACGGTGAGTTAATCGCCGGGGGAGAATTCACGACTGTAAATGGAGTTGCTGCCAATTATATTGCCAGTTGGAACGGCTCGACGTGGCAGCCGCTTGGCTCGGGGATGGATAACATGGTCAACTCCCTGACAGTTTATAACGGTGAACTGGTTGCCGGGGGAAATTTCACGACCGCCGGCGGGTTTTCTGCCAATTATATTGCCCGCTGGGATAAGCCGGCAACAGACATCGACGGCGATGGTGTGCCTGACTACCTGGACAACTGCCCTGATGATGTCAACCCCAACCAGACGGATAGTGACAGCGATGAGATAGGTGATCTCTGCGACAACTGCCCAACGGTAGCCAACCCCGGTCAAGAGGACACGGACGGCGACGATGTCGGTGATCATTGTCAGGATGGTTTTACTCCCACGGGCGAGGATGTTTTGGTAGAGATAACCGACAGTCTATCGATTGTTTTTGAGAACGTTTCTGAGTTGGGGGTCACTGAGGTCAGTACGAGTACTACCGGCCCTCCGCCGCCCGACGGCTTCAAGCTGGTTCCCTGTACGCCTCCAGTGTACTATGATCTTACCACCACGGCCGTTTTTTCGGGAAGTATAACAATCTGCTTCATCTACGATGAGAGTGCAGTAAAGGGCCCCGAGAGTCACCTCAGCCTTTATCACAGAACGGGTGATCCCCCTATTTGGGAGGTTGTGACCGTGTCGCTCGATACGGAAGCCAACAAGATTTGTGGTGTTGTCTCATCACTATCGGCATTCGTTCTTGCTGAACCGGTATGCTGCCTGAATATTCGTGGCAATGCCAACAGCGATCCGGACGACAAAGTCAATATTTCCGATGTATCATTTCTGCTGGAATATTTGTTCGGTATCCCGACCGGTCCGGCGCCTTCATGTTGGGAGGAAGGCAACGTCAATGGTGACACTGACGAGAAAGTAAACGTATCGGACGTTGCGTTCTTAATCACTTACTTGTTCGGAATTCCGACCGGACCGCCGCCGCCGGTGTGCCCGTAGACAGCAATTCGGGTCACGGGGCGACTTCGGAACCCCGACCCACAGGAGAATAAGGCAAAGATGGATTGCCGCCTTCGCGGGAACGACGACCCCGTCGTTTTTATTGAAGATGAGAGGGGAGATTGTCACGTCAGGAACCCACAGCAAGCTGTGGGGCACCCCAGGCTCGGTCTAAGGCGTATAAGCCTCCAGTTCGAACTGGGTATTCGCGTCCCTAGACTTGATAATGCCGATATCGCGGGCGTACCATTTCACATACAAAGAATCGCTTCCGACAGAACCCCAGTACTGACCGACCTTGATGACGTTCGAGTAGGTGGTGTCGCCGAGCGTCATAGGCCCGATGGACAGGATTTCATATGTGCGATAGGCGTCATTCCAGCGGTGGCCTACCCGCAACGGCGCCGACAGTAGAATGTAGCAGCTATCCGGGGTGACCAGATCAAAATCAGTGCCGCTCTTATAGAATTGATAGACTTTGTCGTCGGTGGCGCAGACGGCCCGGAAGGCGGTGTCGCACTCAAACACGGGCGCTGTCGTGCGAATCTCCTTGCCGACGTATGCAGTAGTCGTCTGATTCGGGTACTGTGCGGTCACCAGGCTGCAGGCTATGGTCATGAAATAGTCGGAGTAGGACTCAAACGGTATGGCGTGCGTGAAGACGACCACAGAGCTGTCGGTTGAGAAGAAGGGGCCCTCGAAGGTAACTTCCGGCGTGAACTCTAAATACGCCCAGTCAACATGTGTGACCATGTCGGCGAATTCGATGCGAACGGACTCGGTGTCGGTAGCGACCATCCAGGGGCTTATACTTTCAAATATAAACGGCCATGTCGATACAGGACCAGAGGCGAAGCTTGGAAAGCCCATGCGATAGAAAACAGTATCACCCTGCT
This sequence comes from uncultured bacterium, assembly GCA_965602205.1. Lineage (GTDB taxonomy): Bacteria > Zixibacteria > MSB-5A5 > GN15 > FEB-12 > DAOUUR01. The sequence goes on from CBFCYQ010000073.1 coordinate 2,975, forward strand.
CGGCTACCGCCTGGGGTATGCTGAAGGTGATGGTGGCCGGCTGTCCAGCCTCGTCACGCCTGGGATTGCCCAGGGAATCATAGGCGGAGTATTCCCACGAGGAATACAGATTCGTCGGGAAATAGTCGGCGGCCTTCAGGCCCAGGTCGCCGTCGTCATCGGATCCCGTGGAGTTGTCGCTGCAGCCAAGGCAGAGCAGTAGAGCCCCGGCAATCAGTAATACTGTGAGTCTAATCATTGAATACCCTCTCTCTGTACCCACGGTTATGGAGTGACTGTAATATGTTACATGCGCGGCGTCGTGTCAAGGGAGTGAGGCTGGTATTGAGAGAACGGGGGTGAGAAACTCACAGCAAGGTGTGGGGCGACACGGAATGACTTAAAAAAACCCTCCCCGAGTGGGGAGGGTTTTTTATGAATGGTCGTAATAGTCCGCGGCGTGTCGGTCTACCGGCCCTCGGGGCGGGGGGCGGTGCCGGGATCGGTAAAGCCCAGGATGCTCTGCAGGTACTCGTCGTTGAGGTTGACTTTGTACTCGGCGAACAAATTGGCGGCCTCACGCATATCGGAATAGCGGCGGCTCTGCGAGAGGATGGTCACGAGCTTGCGGAAGCCGTGACTGCTGTTGGGGTTGGCGCGGAAGGCCTGCCACAGCAAATCGATGCCCTGGTCAATCATGAAGGTGTCCTTGACCATCTGGCCGAGATAGACCTTGGTCAGGCCCAAATCCGCCGTGTAGAAGAGGTTCTGGTGGTTGGAGTCGCGGAAAGAGGTCAGAGTATCATGAAGCTGTACAAGCAACTGCTGCGACGTTGCGGAGTCGCCCTTCTTTTCGAAATAGTCGCCCAGAAGCATGTATGTCTGCCAGTACTCGGGGTATACCCGGATCATCTTCTCGGCGAGCTTGACGGCCTTTTCTTCGTCGCCCCGCCGCATCAGCTCGTCGTATACCCGGATAGCATTAACCCCGTTGGCCATGGAGACGCCGGTGGCGTTTTCGTCGCGATAAACTTTCGAGGACGAGTAGCCTTCGAATCGGTATGTATTCATAAACAGGTCATAGCCCCGGTCAGCATCAACCTTCGATTTAATGGAGTCCATAGTGAGCTGGTAGAGCAGTCCCACCGAGACAACCTTGTCGCGCAGGTTAAGCGGCGACTCGACATAGGGGGGAGAACTGAAAAAGATGGGCTGTTTGAGGCCATAGCCGGAGTCGGTTTTAACGAGGCTCTCGATGATGATTTCATCCATCATCATGTCCTGCACCTTGACGAGGCGGCCGCCATGCGGCGATGGGAAGAGATATGTTTTTCGCTTGCGCGGGCGGTCGACAAACATCTCAACAGGCCGTTTGTAACCGCGTCCCCTGGGGTCTTTGAACCTATGCCAGAGGATCTGTTCGTCGGTGAGCGAAATGGGCACGTCGTAACGGTTCTTCATCTGATCGGTGTACCAGTCGGTGTTCAGAAGAGAGAGGTTGACCACGCGGACGTCCTTGCGGTAGTTGTATACTTCCTGGATGCACCAGACGGGGAAGGTGTCGTTGTCGCCGGAGGTGAAGAGGATGGAGTTGGGTTCGCAGGTGTCGAGGAGGTTCCTGGCGTAGTAGTAGGGGATGAAGTTGTCGGAACGGTCACAGGCGTGGTAATTGTAGCCGAGGACGACCGCGGGCAGAAGAACAAGAATCGAGGAGGCGTAGACGGCCGTTTTCTGGAGGCCGGGGCGGGATTTGCCCAGTTCGCTCTTGAGGAAGTTCATCACGGCAGAAATACCCATACCCATAGCGATGCCGAAAAAGACAAAGGCGGGGGTGAAGAAGTAGTCACGGTTGCGCACTTCGAGATAGGCGTCGCCGGTTTCAAAGCTGTACTTGGTGCCGTCGGCGAAATTCATATACAGGACCAGCCCGACCGAGCAGACCAGCAGCAGGGTCAGAAACGGCAGGCCGACCTCGAGTCGTTTTCGGATGGCGACCACGAGTCCGATAATCCCAAGAAGGAAGAAGGGGAAAATAAAGGACCAGCCGCCGGAGGACCACTGTTCCTCGAAGTATGACCAGAAGCCCATATGGGCGTGACGCCCGAGCTGGTTGGACCAGGCGCCGCGCCGGTTGAACATGCGCTGGACCATGGAGATCTCGCCGTACTGTTTGCGGTCGAGGAAGTCCATGAAAGTGCCCCAGTTACGGGAGGTGTTGTTTTCGTCGATGCGGGGGTCGAGTGACGAGCGAATCGGCACAAAAGCGTGAACCGACAGGCCGATAAAGGCGATGATGATGATGCCCATGGCCGTTTTCCACTGCAGATGCCAGCCTTTTTTCTGAGACATGATGGCGAGGACAATTAGCAGGCCGAAGGCCAGGGGCGTGGCCCACAGGTAAAGGGAGAACGACATCATGACCGAGCACACGGAGCCGATGGCAATGAGGATGGCCCAGTTTATTTTCTTGTAGAGCAGGACGAGCAGCACCAGGCCGAGCAGGGCGGAAACAACCGTGAAGGCGCTATGGCCGCCGCGATTGTTGGAGAAGATGACAATCAGGAACAACTCGAGAATGATATAACCGCAGAGGTATAACCAGTCTTTCGGCTCGGCTTCCTTCTTGAGGATGAAAAAGACGGAGCAGATGGGGACGACGAGGAAGACGGTCATATGTACGCCGATGCCGAGGGCGGCGAGGAAGAAGACGATAATCATGGTTCGGGCGGCCGCAATTGTGCCGCGCTGTTCGAAGTAGCGCAGGGTGAGCATGATGATGCCGACGGAGAGGGCCAGAGCCAGGCCGTAGACCTCGGCCTCAACGGAGTTGGCCCAGTTGGTGGCGCCAAAAGCGACTAAAAGGCCGCCGGCGACCCCACCGATGTAGCCGATGAAGCGGTTGATCTTGTTGCGGCCGTTTTTGTCAAAGAAGTAACCGACCAGACGGACGGTGAGCATGTAGCTGAACATGGCCGTGAGGGCCGAAGAGACGACCGAGATGTAGTTTACGCGGTAGGAGATATCCTCGACAAAGGGAATAATGGCGAACAGCCGGCCCAGAAGGACAAAAAGCGGTGTTCCCGGAGGGTGGGGAATCCCCTGGATAAAGGCGCAGGCGATGAATTCACCGCAGTCCCAGAAGGGTATGCTGCGCTGTACGGTCAGGGCATAGATTACAAACGAGACGACAAAGACCAGGGCGGCCAGAACCGCGTTAGTTTTGTCGAATTTTTGATTCAATGGTATCTTCGACGCCGTCAAGTCATCCTCCTAAAGCTAATTATCGACCATACCGATACTTAAGTAATAACGGCCACTGCGGGAAGTGGCAAGAGTTCAAATATAACAGTAAGGCTATAAATCACAACCAATAATTTTACAGCCGACAGGCTGGTTGGACTAATGTTTTTGGAGGCAAGTATGCTAACCTGGTGTGGAATCTTATTTTTCCTGGGGATCCTGGCATTTGTGGATTCGATCCTGAACATGGGCGAAATCTTCAGAAGGGTCAATTCGGTCTTGTTTCTGCTGGTGTCGCTGGGGCTGCTGATCAGGACGACCACGAAGATGAAAGCCCGGAAGATCGAAAGCTACGAGAGCCGGGTGTTCGGGCTGGAACAGCAGGTGAAGGCCCTGGAAGACGGTCAGAAAAAGCTGGCGGAGTATTAGAGCCGACTCAAATGACGTCGGCCTGCCGCATTCTTTTCCTGATCTCTGATATGAAGGGATATTCGGGGTAGTTCTCCAGAAGATACTGGTAAATCTCGCGGGCCTCGTCGAGATTATCGGGATTGAGGAAATATACGTCTGCCTTGGTCTTCATCCCATATGGCAGATAGTAGGATTCGGGGAATTCATCGGCCAGGCGGTCAATTTTTCCAAGGGCGGCGGATGTATCGGCGGCATTGAGCAGTATCGTCGCCAGACGGTACAGAGCGATATCGGCGATGGCCTTATTTTCGGCGTCGACAATGCCGTCCAGCCGGGCCACGGTTGAATCCAGAAGCCGGCGTTCCTCGAACAAGAGGGCGTTGGAATAATCATAGAGCAGTTCCGGGGCCGTTTCGGCCTCATCCATCAACAACAACAACTCCAGGGCGTCGTTGACGTAAAATCCCCGGGGGTAGTCGACCATGAGTTTTTGGAAGCCGGCGCGGGCGGAGTCGAACTGTTTTTCGAAAAAGAGCACCAGGGCCAGGTGGAAGTCGACCTGTTCCATCATGTCGTCGCTGAGTTGACGTTTGCCCAACTGTTTCAGAGCAGCGCCGCTCTTTTTCAAATCTCCCTGGCGAAGGTAGGCGTGGGGCACGGCCATAAGGGCGTCAAGGTAGGGAACCCCCCGGGGGTAGTGTGTAATGATGGAATCAAAGTAGACGAGGGCCGTTTCGGGCAGATTGAGGTGGTCGAGGAATATTTCTCCGATTCTGTAAACGGCTTCAGCCATAGCGTTGACGTGGGTGAACTCCACGCTGATACTGTCGTAGACGGCGAGGGCTTCGTCGTAGCGGCCCAGCGCAGTGAGAGCTTGGGCGTATGTGAAATAGGTGTCAGCGAGAAAGGGACCCTTGTCGTAGCGGGCCAGGATGTATGCGGCCATGTCAACGGCTTCGGTATAGAGCTTGCGGTCGCGGCAACTGCGCATAAACGTCACCAGCGGCTGTCCCTTGCAGCCCTCGGCGGAATCCTGCTTCACGGCAAAATAGGCGGCCCTCTCGAAGTTGTCGACGCTGAGGTAGTAGGAGGAGAGGACGCGGAAGGTGCGTACGTTGGCGGCCGTTTCCGTCTGTGCCAGAAGAGCCATTTGGACGTCCTCGGAGGATTCCGGGAAACTCAACAGGGAATAGATACGTTTTTCCGCTTTAACCGCTAACTGGTGGTCCTGATGGAGGAGGGAGAAGAACTCCATGGCGGCCTCGGTGTAGCGCTTGTGTCCTTCGAGAATAATTCCTCGCTGCATGGCGAAGGCGGTGGAGTCGGATTTTTGTGCACGCAGGGAATCTATAAGGGCGACCGCGGCCTCGCTGTGACCGTCGGCCAGCATTTTGTCGAGAACCAGGCCAATAGCCCGTTCTTCGTTTCTGCCGACAAGGCTGATCGCCTTTTTGTAGGCGGCCAGGCTCTCTTCTTTCTTACCGACTTTGGACAGGGCCTCACCGAGGAAGAGTTGATAGCGATAGTGGCGAGGGTAGATGTCGGCGAAGCGTCGGGTCAGGCTTTCCAGCTTAGGCCAGAACCCCAGCATGGTGTAACAATCGCGAAGGAGGTTATAGACTACCTCGTTACTGCGATACTGCTGGTAGAGAGATTCGAGCAGGCCCGAAGCCGGCATATATTCCCGTCGTTTCATGAGGTTGCGGGCCACCATCACGCGGTCATTGAACTCCGGGTCGGCAACGGGCCGGGGCTTATCGGAGGCGAAGACGGGCCCGGTGGCATTTCGCTGGGAAAAGGCCGTCGAAGCCGCCGCCAGCAGCAGCGTTACGACAAGTATACAAAAAAGCGTTCTGAACATCATGGTTCGATTGCCGGGGTCCCATCGTTGAGGTCGCGGCGAGACGCGGCCTGCAAGAGAGCCTTGAAATAGGCTTTTATCTGTTCCTCGTATTGCCGGGGGTAGCCCTCGCCGAGGTAAAGGCGGAGTCTGTCCTCCAGTTTGACCTTGTCATTGAGAATGCCGTTGGATAACTCGGGTGGAACGAGGAAGACCTGGCTGGTCGCTGTTTCGGCCTGACGTTGTTCCGAGAAGTCTTTTCTCTGCAGGGAGCGGCTGGCCTCAAGCATCCGGGAGTATATTTTAAGCTGTTTTTCGGTGGTTTCCGGTCCGACCGGACCGTCTTCAAGGGCTTCTTCGACCTTTTTCATCTCGCGCGCGATATCGTCGAGGCGGCCCAGGACCTGGCGGGAGTTGCCCATTTCACGGGCGAGGTCTTCCATGCTCTTGCGGATGGCGGCCTGTTCGCGGGCCAGGCGTTCGAAGCCCTGGCGCTCCGTCTGGGTTTGCCGGTTGAGGGAGTTCTGTTTGTTGCACAGGGATTGCAGTTGTTGCATGCCTTTACTGCAGTTGCTTCCCTTGCTGCACTGTTTTTGCTGTTCGAGTGATTCCATAAGGCGCAGTGAGACGCGATTGAGGCCGGTCATGGCTTCACGCTGGCTGGACTGTGCCTGGCGGCCACTGCGGCCGTCAAAGTGCTGCATGGCCATATCCATATTCAGGGTGGCCTGGTTAACCAGCGCCCCCAGTTCGGCGGCAATGAACGGGGAGACTTTCCCCAGTTCCACTATGCGGCGTTTAAGACCGTTGCAGGCGCCGGAAAGGTCCTGCTGCGAGGCGGCCATCTCCTGCAACATCACGGAATTGGGCGCCAGTTCGGCGGCTTTTTTGAGCAGTTCTTCCTGGTCTTTGGACAGATAGTTGGCATCATCGATAGCCATGCGCATCTTTTTTTCGAGCATATCCTGCTCACCGCCCATCATAGCCTGCATAGCCTGCTGCATGTTATTGAGCATGTCCATCAGTTTGCTCAAGGCTTTTTTGCCCTGCTGGGAGGCCTGGTTTTTCTGCTGTTGTTGAAGGGCCTGGCTCATCATGTTCATGTTCTGGTCGGCATCGGTGTTCTCCACCTGCTCGATGAACTCGCGGGCATCGGGAGAGTCCTGCATCTGAGCCTGAGGGAGCATATCACGGACGTCACCGGCCTCCTTCTTCAAATCCTGCAGTGCGTCTTGCGTGGCCTGCTCGTCCTTACTCAGCGAAGGCAGGTTTTCATCAGAGGAGGCTTCGGTCTGCTCGTTGGTGGATTCCTGGCGTTTGGCCAACTGTTCCACCTGCCGCACCATGGCTTCCATTTTTTGCTGAAGCTGGAGGCGTTTGAGGAGGGCGAGGGTACGTTCCAGCCGTTCGAGCAGTTCTTCCTGAGACATCTCCATATCCTTAACGGCCTGCATCAACTCTGCGGGATCCATCTTCTGGAGAGCCTCCATCAAGCGGCGCTGGGCCTCCCTTAGCTCCGGGGTGGCGATTTCCTGGTAGAGTTTTTGTATCTGGGCCAGTTTTTCGATAATTTCCCTGCTCAAGAGGGCGTTTTCCGACATGCGGTCGATGGCTTCGTTCATTTTGTCAGCCATCTCGGAGACATCGTTGAGGAGTTGCTCGTTTTTGTCGGCGATGGTCTCGAGTTCTTTTTGTTGCTGCCAGTCGGCCTTGCCCGGGGTTTTCTCCCGGGCCGTCATTTTCCGGGCGGCCTGCTTAAGACGCTGCATCAGTTCCTTACCACGGCGCAGAACATCCTCGGTGCGCTCGATTCGCCGCGATCCCTCGGCTTCGGTCTGGGCGATGATTTCTTCGAGCGAGGGCAGGCGGGCCACGAACTGCCGTGACTTAGTGATTTTGGGTCCGGAGACGCGGTCGTTATCGGCCACCTCGAAGTAGTAGACCACGTAGTCACCCGGGAAGAGGTTGAGCTTTTCCATATCCCAGTTGAACTCTACTTCTCCCTCGGTCTTAATGTGTTCGGAGAAGTGCAGGACGCCGACGTTTTCATCGGAGGGGCGGCCGTGCGAGACCACCGTGTATTTCAGCACCAGCGAAGAAAAGCCGTAATCGTCGAAGATGCGGACTTTGAGAGGCAGGAGCATATCCTCATTCAGATTCACATCAAAACCGGGGCGCAAGACGTCGATTGACGGATACTCATCGGGCACGGCGGTAATGTAGTATTCGATGGGGTCGGGGTTTTTTTCGCCGAGGCGGTCGAGAAGACGAATGTAATAGGCACGCGACTTCTCCACCAGGAGCGGTGTTTCGGCAAAGCGGCCGGTGATTTTCATGGGCACCTGGCTGGAATCATCAAAGACCAGTTCCGCCGACTGCACCGGCAGGTTGGTTTCGATTCTGAGGTTGGCGCGGCTGCCGATGACGGCGGAGAAGGAGCCGTTGTTTTCGTTGATTACGGTCGGCTCGAGGCCGGTATATTCAGGATAGAAGACCGACAGTTTGATGCTGTTGACGCGGGGGCGGTCGACGACGTCGATTTTCTGGATGTCGGTTTTGACGCGGCCGGCCTCGACATAGAAATCGAAAGACTTGTTTATCTGCCGCAGTTTGACCGAGATGCCGAGCGAATCGCCCACCGGCAGGGCCACTTTGCGCATTCTTCGCAGTTCGATTTCGGATTTCTGCCAACTGCCGCCGGCCAGCCGGTGGAAGATGACCGCCTTGTCGGGGAAGCCGTCACCGACTATGGCGGCACCGATATCGATATCGCGGTATTTCACCCACTCGGAGGAGGCGGGCACCGGGATGATTCTGTAGCCGAGAGGAGGAGCAATCTCGGTGGCAGGATTGGAGTAGACCTGGTAAGAATAGGAGAAGATCCCCGGAAGGATCAGTAGCAGGGCCAGAGCCACGCCGGCCGCCACCAGAAGCGTCCGTCCCGATCTGATCAGGGAATGGAAAGTCAGGACATCGTTGAAATTGACCAGGGCGGCCTGCTGGAGGGCCTGTTTTTTTGTCCAGGCCACCAGCTCGGCGGAGTAGCCGGGCGTTTTTTTCATGCGGTCGAACTGTATCGCCGCAATCAGCCGGCCTTTCAGTTCCGGATGGCGCACCTCGAGCGAGCGCGCCACACCTTCGGCGCTGCCGTAAAACAGCCTGGCCACGGCAAAACTGACAAAGAAGTAGAGGGCGATCGTGCCGGTCGCCGACAGGAGGGTGATTTTGAGCCAGACGGGTAGAATCATGACGCCCGCCAGCAGTGACAGGACCACCCACGCGGCCACAACGGCGGCGGTGGTTGTCACGATTCCGGCCAGGAACAGCACGAGTCTCTGGTGGAGCAGAATCCGTCTTAGTTTCTTCGTCAGTGCGGTCGTGGATTTGAGTTCCGTCATGGCTTCCTCATCAGGTCGTC
>CBFCYQ010000074.1:0-11855 GCA_965602205.1 uncultured bacterium
GGGGAGGAGGCTTCGGCGCCGGCGTACCAGGAGGCTACCGACGTGCGAATGACTATGAACGCCATGACCGCAATAGCCAGTCCCAGAACGGTCAGGCCGCTGCGGAGCGGGTGCCGTGTCGTGTTGCGGGCAATGAGCCTGGCGACGTTCATGAGCGCACCAGTTCTCCCTTATCGAGGTTTCTGATCAAGTGAGCTTTGTCGGCGGCGCGTGGATCATGGGTGACCATTATTATGGTCTTGTTGAACTCTTTGTTGAGGCGGCTGAGGAGTTCCATGATGTCTTCAGCGGATTGCTTGTCGAGATCGCCGGTGGGTTCGTCGGCCAAAATCAGAGTGGGGTCGGTGACAATCGCGCGAGCGATGGCCACGCGCTGCTCCTGCCCGCCGGAGAGCTGGTTCGGGTAGTGGTGTGTGCGGTCGCTCAGACCGACAATGTCAAGGGCCGTCTGGACCTGGCGGCGCCGTTCCTGTCGGCTCAGGTTTGTCAGCACCAGGGGCAATTCGACGTTTTCGAAGGCTTTGAGTACCGGAATCAAATTATAGAACTGAAATACGAACCCGATATGGCGGCTCCGCCACCGGGCCAGGCGGCTCTCCGGCATGCCGGAGACGTCCTCGTCGCCGACAATGATCCGCCCTGATGACGGTCGGTCGATGCCGGCCACCAGGTTGAGCAGGGTGGTTTTACCCGAGCCGGACGGCCCCATGAGGGCCAGGAACTCGCCCTGGGAAATCTCGAAACTAATATCGTTGAGCACCGGGATTTCGAGGCTGTCGCGCCAGTAAGATTTATATACCGATTCCAGTTGTACTATATTGGATGCCATCGTTCTCCTTGGTATCTTCGTTATTTGGAAATTTCAACTTTGTCGCCCGACGCCATTTTGCCGGGTGGGGATAGTACCACCTGCTCACCGGGGGTGAGGCCTTCGAGAATTTCGGTGACCTTGCCCAGTTCGCGGCCGGTCCTGACAGTCACCGCCGTCACCCGGTCGCCGTCGATCCGGAACACGATTTTCCGGTCATCGCGCGTCGTGATGGCCTCATCGGCGACAGTGACGGCCGCCGCCTGTTCGGTATCGCCTGTCTCGGGTTCCTCGATAAAGAAGTTTATCCTGGCCGACATTTCGGGAAGGACGCGATCGTCCTTTTCCGCAAATGCAACCTTCGTCAGAACGGTGGCGCGGGCGCGGTCGGCGGTGGGGACAATCTTCTTGACTGTTGCCGGATAGCGCGTCTCCGGGTAGGCATCGAGAATAATCTCGCAGCGCTGCCCGACCGTGACTTTGTGGATATTGGACTCGGAAACATCGGCCTCCACTTCCAGCGAACTCATATCGGCGAGCGTCACTACGGAACCCTTCGATGAGGCCGAAGAAGCAAAGGGTGTGACCATCTCACCGACGTCGGCGTTTTTGGTCAGGATGGTGCCGTCGAACGGCGCCCGGATATAGGTATTCTCCAGAGCGACTTCAGCGGCTCTGACCGCCGCGGCAGCCTCGGCGACGGTGGCCAGGGCGAACCGGTGATTGGTTTCGGCGTTGTCGCGCATCTCCTCGGTGACCGAGCCGGAGGCAAAGAGCTTCTCTACACGACGGAAGTTTCGTCCGGCATTGAGGGAATCGGCCTCGGCCTTCTGCCGTGTTGCCCGGGCCATTTCCAGATTGGCCTTGATATCTTCGTTATCCAGGCGGGCAATGACATCACCGGTGCGCACCGTATCACCCTCTTCGAAACCAAGATATTCCAACCGCCCCGTCCCTTTGGAGGCCACCTCGGCTTTTCGCTGGGCCACGACATATCCGGTGGCGACCAGACTGGCCTGAGCATCGGAACCACCCAGGAGCGTAACGGTGGTTGCCTTCACCGGCGCGGCCGCAGTTATGCTGCGCTTGACATAAAAGAACCCCAGAACGACCACTGCCAGCACGATGATCCACAAAACGTAAATCCAGGCGCGGCTTTTAGGCCGGTCGCTTTTTTCACGGTCTATCCGCAGCGACGATAAATCGGGTTTGGCATTTTCAGCCATACGAGCGATTCCTGACTTTGTGGGCATTCACTATGAAAAAAAGAATGTAGGTCACAAAAGTTCCTCTGTAAAGCCCGTTTTCAAATATACTACACAACAGAATAATGTTAACGCGACACGCCGCCGCCCGCGCCAATTACCAGATACCGAGCATGTCCTTGGCGGTGTCGGAAGCCATCTCCTTGGGATCCCAGACCGGGTCCCAGACGAGCGTAACCTGGACACCGGTGACGCCCTCGACCTCTTCGGCGGCGCGGTGCACCATCGTCAGTAGCATTTCACCGTATGGACAGGCCGGCGTCGTAAGTGTCATCTTAATGGCGACTTTGCCGTCCTCTTCGACCACCACGTCATACACCAGGCCCAGGTCAACGACGCCAATGCGGATTTCGGGATCCTGGACCGACTTGAGAGCCTCATAAATCTGCTCGACCGTGGGAAGGGTCATGGGAGATTACCTACTCGTCTTCCGTCGTGGTGGTGGTTGTCTCAGTTCCATGTCCGCTCTCGTAATTTTTCACGCCCTCGACCAGGGTCGTCCAGGCCAGAAGGGCACACTTGATGCGGACCGGGAACTTGCGGACACCTTTCAGAGAATCCAGATCGCCGGCATCCTCGGGAATTGCATCCATCTCGCCTTTAAGCATCTTCTTGACGATCTCGGCGATTTTTTTCACCTCGTCGATCGACTTTCCCTTGATAACCTCGGCCAGCATGGACGCCGAGGCCACGGATATAGCGCAGCCGTGGCAGTCGACGTGCACGTTTTTGACGTTGCCATCGGCCATCTCCAACTCGACCGTGACGTCATCACCGCACGAGGGGTTGTGACCATCGGAGGCGATATCCGCTTTCCCGATGGGTTTCTTGCCTCGTGGCGAACGGAAGTGATCCAGAATTATATCTCGATACATGTCGTCGAGTTCGTCGTTCATACGCCGAAATATCTCCTCATCTCAGTCAACCCCCCAACCAGAGCGTCAACATCCCTCTCGTCATTATAAATATAGAACGATGCCCTGGCGGTAGCAACCTTTCCCATAGCTCGAATCAGCGGCTGCGCGCAATGATGGCCGGCTCGAATGGCGATCCCCTTGGAATCAAGGAACGTACCGATATCGTGCGGATGGATCTTCGGATCGGTGAAGGAGACAGCAGCGCCGCGCTGAGTGGGTTCGAGAGGACCCTGGATTTCGAGGCCATCCAGCTCGGAAAGTCTTTGAAGGGCGTAGCTGGTCAGGGCCATTTCGTGCAGCCGGATGTTGTCCATACCGAGTTCGTCAATGTAGTCCAGGGCGGCCTTGAACGCGATAACATTACCGATATTAGGCGTTCCGGCCTCGAACTTGTACGGCAAATCGTTCCAGGTGATGCGGTCAAATGATACCTCGCGGATCATCTCGCCGCCCATGATGAATGGCGGCATTTCTTCCAGAAGGTGTCTTTTCGCCCAGAGAACGCCGACGCCTGTGGGGCCGAGCATCTTATGGGCCGAAAAAGCGTAAAAATCCACGTTCAATTGCTTGATATCTACCGGCATATGCGGAGCCGCCTGGGCGCCGTCGGCCAGCACCAGGGCGCCGTGTCTGGCGGCTGTCTGCGCGATTTCGGATATCGGGTTGATGGTTCCGAGGACGTTGGACATGTGGGTGACAGCCACCAGCTTGGTTCGGTCGGTGATGATATCGTCGATATGAGTCAGATCAAGGTGGCCGCAGATGGTTATGGGAATCCGCTTCAGGACCGCCTTCTTCTTTTGGGCAAGGATCACCCAGGGCACCAGGTTGGCGTGATGTTCCATCTCGCTGATGACAATCTCGTCGCCTTCCTTGATGTTCTTTTCGCCCCAGCTGTAGGCCACCAGGTTAATGGCTTCGGTGGTGCCGCTGGTGAAGATGACCTCTTCCGGGGACACGCCACCCAGGAAGTCGGCGACTTTCTGCCGGGTTGCCTCGTAGGCGGCCGTGGCCTCCTCGGCAAGGGCGTGAATCCCGCGATGGATATTGGCGTTATATTTCCGGTAGTAATCCAATAGCGCATTGATTACCGCCCGAGGTTTCTGAGAGGTGGCGGCGCTGTCAAGATACACCAGCCGATTGCCGTGCACCTGCTGTTCGAGTATAGGAAAATCGGCGCGTATCCGGTCATGGTCAATGCCGCAAGTCTTGACATCAATCGTCACCGGGTTGTTTTTGGTGTCGGATCCCATAGTAACTCACACGAACAAGGCCGGAAGCCGGCCTAGTCCAGCCTTACGAATATGTCCTCGCCTTCAATCTTTACTTCAAACGTGTCGATCGGCGCCACCGCCGGTGGAGCGGTGACGGCACCGCTGGTAATATCAAACCGTGCCCCGTGACGCGGACAGACAATCTCGTGGTTCCGCAGGTGGCCGGTACTGATGGGTGCGGCATCGTGGGAACACTCGTCGGCGACGGCGTAGTATTTCCCTCCGGAACGACAGATTACGATCTGGTCATGGTCGACCCGACAGGTTTTCATGCCGCCTTCCGGTATATCGCCAACACTGGCCACTTTTCTATACTCAGCCACTTATATATTCTCCAGTCGCGTATTGACGAACTCAGTCAGCCGTTCGCGCAGATCGGCGGGCACCTGCTTGAGGGTCGACTCCACAAAACCGCCCACTACCATACGCACGGCGTCATCGTAATGAATGCCTCGTGAGGACAGGTAGAACACTTCCATGGGGTCAATCGGCCCGATGGTGGCACCGTGGCTGCACCGCACGTCTTCGTTAAGAATCTCCAACTCCGGGATGGTTTCGGCCCGGGTGCCTTTGTTCAAAAGGAGGTTGCGGTTCACCTGGTACGCCTCGCAGGTCCGGGCGGCTTTCTCGATCTTTATCAGGCCGGTATAGGCGGACCGGGCCTTGTCCCGCAAAACAACCTTATGATCAATATTGGACAGCGTCTGTCCGGCAGTGTGGTGCTGAAGAGTATGGCAATCGAAATGCTGACGGCCGGAGCCGAAAGTCAGGCCGTACATATTGCTCTCGGCATTCTGGCCATTGAGAATGGCGCCGAAATTTTGCTTGTTCAAAAGGCCCCCGAAAGCCAGGATAATAGTCAGCATGTTGGCATCCCGTTCCAGCCTGGCTCGGTGCGTAAGGTAGGAGTTCATCGCGGCGGTCTGCCGCTGCAGATTAACGTACCTAACACGGCTACCCGCCATGCCGAAAATCTCAACGGCGCTGTTGGAGTATGACAGGCCCTTCTCCATCTCGCGGGAACCGCCGCCGTACTCGTCGATCACCGTCAACTCGGCACCTTGTTCAACCACGATCAACAGCCTGGGGAACTGGGCCGAATTTTCCCGGCCCGCTTCGCGCAGAAGGTGCAGCGGTTTTCCCACCGACTTGCCGCGCGGGACATAGATGAAAATGCCGTCATTCCACAGGGCGCCGTTCATGGCCTCGAATTTGCCGGTCCCGCTGTTGACCAGTTGGTAGAGGTAGGGTTCGACAAGGACTTTGTGCTTCCTCACCGTCTCTGACAGCGTTGTGACCACAACACCCTGCTCAGCGAGCTTTTCCACTCCATAAAGGTTGATCTTGCGGCCGCCCAGATCGGTCACCAAACCTGAGAGATGACCTTCCTCGAGGTGTTGCCGCTCAATTTTTTCGACCATATCATAGTTTTCAGCGTAAGCCGTGTCGACTACACTGCTGCGGTCTACCAGGAATCGGCTCGGGTCGGTGTAGCGCCAGAGATGCAGCCCGCGTCTGGGCAACGGGACACTGTTGAATGCCTCTCGAGCCAGGCTTCTTTTCTCCTGCAGCCACCGGGGACCGCGCATTAGTTCCGGCGCGAGATCCGGGATTTTATATTCGCTGTCGACCTTGTCTGTATTCATGTCGTTTCCCATATTTATCCGATGGAGCCTTCCATCTCCAGTTCAATCAAGCGGTTCAGTTCCACCGCATATTCCAGGGGCAACTCCTTGGTGAAGGGCTCCATAAAGCCGTTCACAATGAGCAGACGGGCATCGTCTTCGGTCAGGCCGCGACTGGTCAGGTAAAAGAGTTGTTCCTCGGCGACCTTGGAGACGCGGGCCTCGTGCTCGATTTTGACCTGTTCGTTGTCGATTTCCATAGTGGGGTAGGTGTCGGAGCGAGCCTCCTCGCCGATCAGCAGAGCGTCGCATTCGACCGAAACTTTGACGTTAACGGCGTTCTTGTGGACCTTGACCAGGCCGCGGTAGGAAGCCCGCCCGTTATCCTTCGAGATCGACTTCGACGTGATGCGCGACGAAGTATTTGGGGCGGCGTGGATAACCTTGGCGCCGGCATCCTGGTGCTGGTCCACTCCGGCGAAAGCCACCGAAAGGGTCTCACCGCGCGCACCCTCACCCAGAAGCTGGATGCAGGGATATTTCATAGTCAGGCGCGAGCCCAGGTTGCCGTCGACCCACTCCACGGTGGCGTTCTTGTAGGCGGAGGCGCGCTTGGTAACCAGGTTGTAGATATTGCGGGACCAGTTCTGGATAGTCGTGTAGCGGATGTAAGAGTCGTCCAGGGCCAATAACTCCACCACCGCCGAGTGCAGCGAGTCGGTAGAGTAAACCGGGGCGGTACAGCCCTCAATATAATGCACGCGCGAACCCTTATCGGCAATGATGAGAGTACGCTCGAACTGGCCCATGTTTTCGGCATTGATGCGGAAGTAGGCCTGCAGAGGAATCTTGGCATCGACTCCGGGAGGAACGTAAATGAAAGAGCCACCCGACCAAACGGCCGTGTTCAGGGCCGCGAATTTGTTGTCGGTGGTCGGAATCACTGAGCCGAAGTATTTCCTGACTATCTCCGGGTGTTCGCGTAGGCCGCTGTCCATATCCAGAAAGATGATGCCCTGCTTTTTAAGATCCTCTTTCATCGAATGGTAGACAACCTCGGATTCGTACTGGGCCGATACGCCGCCGAGGAAATTCTTCTCGGCTTCCGGTATGCCCAGCTTGTCAAATGTCCGCTTGATGTATTCGGGAACATCGTCCCAGCTCTGCTGCTGATTCTCTATTGGTTTCATGAAGTAGTAGATATCGTCGAAGTCGATTTCACCGAGCAGCTTCGTGTTGCCCCAGTCGGGCATCGGCTTGGAGAAGAAGATATCCAGGGCCTCGTGCCGGATATCTCTCATCCACTTCGGCTCCTTCTTCATCTGCGAGATCATCTCGACTACTTCATGGTTGACGCCTTTGGCGCCCTTGTGGAAATAGTCCACCGGGTCTTTGAACCCGTACTTGACGGCGTAGTCGGTGTTCAGAGTGGACAGATCCTGATTCTGTTGTCTGGTCGTATCCGCCATAGCTATACCTCAGCCGGTTTCCGGGTCTCGTTTTCGACCCAGTCATAACCGGACTCTTCCAGCTTAAGGGCCAACTCCGGACCTCCGGATTTGGCAAACCGGCCGTTCATCAATACATGGACATGGTCCGGCTTGACATAATTCAGAAGACGCTGGTAGTGTGTCACCAGCAGTATCCCGTTCCCGTCGGAGTGAAAGCGATTTATCCCTTCGGCGACCGTCTTGAGAGCGTCGATGTCGAGCCCGGAATCGGTCTCGTCCAGAAGGGCCATCCTGGGCTGCAAAATCGCCTGCTGTAAAATCTCCACCCGCTTCTTTTCACCACCCGAAAAACCGTCGTTGAGATAGCGGGTCGCGAAGCTATGGTCTATCGACAGGGCATCCATCTCTTTCTTGAGCAAACGGCGAAAGTCAGACATGTCCGCGTCCTTGCCGCGGTGCGATTTCAGGGCGGCCCGCAGAAAGTTGGCCACTGTCACGCCCGGTATCGCCAGCGGATACTGGAAGGCCAGGAACAAACCGGCCCGGGAACGCTCATCGGGCGTCATCTCCAGTATATCAGAGCCGTTCAGCCGGGCCTCACCGCTGGTTATCGCGTAGTTCGGATGTCCCATCAGGGCGTTCGAGAGTGATGACTTGCCGGAACCGTTGGGTCCCATTATGGCGTGAATCTCACCCGGTTTTATCGATAAAGAAACGCCGGATACTACTTCTTTGCCTTCGACGGCAACATGTATATCTTTGAATTCGAAAAGAGAATTTTTCTCCATCTTGAAGCACCTCGTATGTGGTTTTAATTGCTCAGCTTTAGGGCATCCGAATTACCGTCGGATGGCGATACTTTTTGCTCTCGTTTTTCCGGACTGTCCGCTTTCGGTGCGAGCCGCGTCTCCAATGACTTCAAGCTCAGGGAGTATTCGTTGTCGAGAATGCTTTGCAGTGTTGTCTGGCTCAGGAAGTCGCCCACGTAATTAGCCAGATCGCCCAAGAGGGCGTGAATGGAACATCTCTCCGCGCGAACACACTCCTCAAGCTGACCGGAATGCCGGCTGCAATGGTCCGGTTCAATCAGGGGTCCCCCCAGCACCGTGAGCACATCGTGAAGAGTTATCTCGTCAGGGGGGCGAGCTATGCAAAAGCCCCCGCCCCGTCCTCTAACCGAAGTTATCAAGCCGCTTTTGCGCAAAATCGACAGGAGCTTGGAAGTGTAGGGAATAGACAAGCCTTCCGCACGGGCGATGGCCGGTATGGTTAGCTGACCATCGGAGCCTTTTCGCGCCAGGGCCAGAAGGCACCGCAAACCGTAACTTTCAAGCGCCGAAATCCTCATACGAAAAACTCTCCCAATATTATCCTTATTTCCACTCCCTCAGAGTATACGAAAACTTTACATTTTTGTAAAGTTTTATTTATTAACCGAATAAACCGGATTCCGGTTCCCGACAATTGCGGATTTGCCGGAATGTTGTATCTTGGGACCGGAGTTTTCAGACGGAAGTGCCTGGCAGACGAAGAGTTCGTGCGGTCCGTACGGCGGCCGGCAATCAGGAGGCAGGCAGACTATCGAATTTGACATCCTAAATGCTGTTGCCCTGGCTTTTGCCCTGGCTTTTGACGCCTTCGGGGTGGCTATCGCGGTCGGGATACAAATGGGTGTACTGGACCGCTGGACTGTCTTCCGGCTGTCGTTTCACTTTGGCTTCGCGCAGTTCGGTATGCCCATCGTGGGTTGGGTGGCCGGAGGCTACGTTTCCGGTGTGATCGGCTCGCTGGGCAACATGCTGGCCGGTTTGGTACTGGCGGTAATCGGAATCAGACTCATCTGGGAGCAGTTCAATCCGGAAAAACGCAAATGGAAAGGCGACCCGACACGGGGCGCCAGCCTGATTATCCTGATGTTTGCCACGTCGATCGATGCTCTGGCGGCCGGATTTACGCTGGCCCTGGTGGGGACGCAGATTCTTCTACCCACCATCATCATCGGTGTGGTGGCGGCGGCAATGACGATCCTCGGTTTGGTCTTCGGCCGGACGCTGGGGCTGAAATTCAGCCGAGCGGCCGGTGTCTTCGGTGGCTTGATTCTGGTGGCACTGGCCGTCAAAGCGGTTTTAATGTAGCTCTATAAATCCAGTCCCAGGATGGGTTTTTCGGGGTTGTCCCTGGCAACACAGAAACCCGCCCTCCGGAAAATGGCCTCCGGTCCCGTCCACATGCCGCACTCACCGAGAGTCTCACCACGATGGGGGAAGGCTTCCAGGCGCCTGGCGCCTCGGGTCTTGAGATCAGCAATAATCTCACTCAACATGAATTCCGCCAGCCCCATTCGACGGTAAGACGGCGCGATCAAAAAACACGTGATGGCCCAGGTGTACGGATCGGCGGCAAGTTCGTACTCGCGGGTCAGCTTTTCCAGGCGATCGCGCGCGCCGACCTGGCACCAACCGACCGGTTTGCCGTCAACATAGAGCAGATACCCGTCGTATTCGCCGTCTTTGAAAAGCCGATCGCGAAGCTGGTAGTTCTGCATGGCCTGGCGCTGGTCGAAATTATCCCAGGTCGGCACCCACCAGGCTGCGCAGAAACACCAGGCCGCGTCGTTCACGGCGCAATGCACCTTGTAGAAATCGTTTTTTCGAGACTCGTCTATGCGGTGAACCTGTCTGTCCAAATCTGCGTCCTTCAGGTCGTTTTTAATCCATTCTAAATTAAATGTTTGTTGCTCGATATAAAAGCGGTAAACGCTGTCGGCTGCATGCCGCCGGAAGAAACCGCTTGCCCCTGAAAAGGCGATTTGTTATGTTCGAATTGTGAATTTATTCACACCCCATAACGTTTTGCAGGACAAAAACGTGACTCAAAGATAAAGCGAGACTTCTATGAAAGAATTGCTCTCAGGTAACGAAGCTGTCGCACGGGGCGCATATGAGGCCGGAGTGAAACTGGCGGCATCCTATCCCGGCACGCCCTCGACCGAGATACTGGAAACGCTGGCGGCACGCTATCGTTCGATTTATTCGCAGTGGTCCCCCAACGAAAAAGTAGCCTACGAGGTGGGTATCGGCGCTTCACTGGGCGGCGCCCGGACGCTGGTAACAATGAAACACGTCGGCCTCAACGTTGCGGCCGATCCCTTCATGACGCAGGCTTACACCGGTGTCAACGGTGGTTTCGTCGTGGTGTCGGCGGACGATCCTGAAATGCACTCCTCGCAAAACGAGCAGGACAACCGCTACTACGCCCGTTTTGCGCAGGTGCCGATGCTGGAGCCTTCCGACAGCCAGGAATCCAAGGACATGCTCATCGCCGCCTACGAGATATCGGAGACATTCGACACACCGGTGATGTTGCGTTTGACCACGCGCATTTCGCACTCCAAGGGGATTGTCGAACTGGCCGATCCGGCCGAGGGACCCGAAAAGAAATTTGTCAAGAATCCGGCCAAGTACGTGATGATCCCGTCCAACGCCCGTCTGCGCCACGTAGCCCTGACGGAGCGCCTGGAGAAACTCCGGCAGTACAGTGAGGCGACGCCTTTGAATGCTGTTGAGAACAACGGCTCCAAAATCGGTATTATCACGGGCGGAGTGGCCTACCAGTATGCCAAAGAGGTGGCGCCGGATCTGGACTATTTCAAGATCGGCATGAGTTTCCCGATGCCCCTGGGGAGAATCGCCGAGTTCATCAAGACCCATGAGCGCGTCATAGTCGTCGAAGAACTGGAGCCGTTCTACGAGGACCAGATCAAGGTGGCCGGCTTCGAAGTCCAGGGCAAGGAGTTCTTTGACCTGGGTAAGCTGACGCCGGAACGCGTCGCCGACGGCATGAAACTGCCGAACACCAGCTTTAACGTCAGCGGCAAGGAATATTTCGGTCGCCTGGGAGAACTCTCGCCAGAGCGCGTGGCTCGCGGGCTGAAAGAAGCCGGCGTGCTCGAAAAAGTGCCGGTGGCGGCCATTCCTGCCGAACAGGGCATGTTTCCGCGGCCGCCGGTGCTGTGCCCGGGCTGCCCGCACCGGGGAGCCTTTATGGCTCTCAAGAAGTTGGGAGTTGCCGTTACCGGGGATATCGGCTGCTACACGCTCGGCGTTTTAGAACCGCTCAACGCTCTGGATAGCTGCATCTGCATGGGCGCATCGATCGGCAGTGCCATCGGCATGGAAAAGGTGAAGGGCTCCGAGAAAGGCGCCGTCGCCGTCATCGGCGACTCCACCTTCCTCCACTCCGGAGTGACCGGGTTGATGGATGCCGTCTATAACAACAGTAACGTGACCATCATTATTCTGGACAACCGGGCCACGGCCATGACCGGCGGGCAAATGCACCCGGCGACGGGGAAGACGCTCATGGGTGACGACGCCGGTAAAGTCGATATTCCGACGCTGGCGGGAGCGCTGGGCGTCAAAAATATCGCGCAGATCGATCCCTACGATTACGACAGTGTTCTCAAAACGATCAAAGAGCAGATAGCCGCCCCGGGGCCGTCGGTCATTATCACCA
>CBFCYQ010000075.1:0-11841 GCA_965602205.1 uncultured bacterium
TCGGACTGGTACAGATTATTATATACCCGCTGATACTCCTGCCAGCTGATTTCCTCACCGTTGATCACGGCCGCCAGGTTGGCCGAAGCGTAGTTCTGCCGGGAAGATAGCCCCGCGCCCCACTGAAGGACAATCATGCCGGCAAAAAATACCAGGACTATTATTATGATAGGGAAGATCATTCTGCGTAGTGCGTCAAACATTCGTCATCGCTCCTTTACGAGTTTTCCGTAAAATCCGTTCTCAGTCGAGTCCCGCTCATTTTTGCATGACCCAAAATATAATCCAATCTGTTGATTTGGCAATATGTACTTATGAATTTTACAAAATTTATTGCCTTTTGGGGCCGATCCTTAATAAACTGGGTAAAACATTATAAATTGGGATCATACACCATGCTTAGGTTATCGACCAAAACAGTCGTCTTGTTAGCTGCTGTCGTTCTTCTGCTTACCACCGGGTCCATCGCCGCCCTGGACTGGCCCATCAAGGAGCAGATAGACCTCTCATCGGGATTCGGCGATTTTCGCCAGGATCATTTTCACGGCGGTGTTGATATCAGAACCGGTGGAGAGGAAGGCCTTGAAGTCTTTTCTCCCGTTAACGGCTATGTCTGGCGCGTAAAAATGTCTTATGACGGGTATGGCAAAGGGCTGTATATCCGGGACAAGGACGGCCATATCTACGTGTTCGGACACCTCTCGCAGTTCGCCGACGATATCGAGCAGCCGGTGAGAGCCCGGCAGGTTGCCCGGCGGACCTACGCGCAGGATATGTACTTCCCCGAGGATTCACTTCAGGTGAAAAAAGGGCAATTGATCGGTTTTACCGGTCAGAGCGGTTACGGCGGCCCGCACCTTCATTTTGAGAAACGTAGTGTCGACAACAAGCCGCTCAATCCACTTAAGCACGGACTGAAGTTGAGGGACAAGGTGAAACCACAGTTCACGCGCCTCGGTTTTCAGATGACCGACGACAGTTCCCTGTTTGACACCGGCACCCGTAAGGTTTTTTTTGATGTCCCCTCCGGTCGGAAGGCCGGCAAGTATCATCTGGACACGACCCTGTATTTCCACCGCCCGGTGGGGGTGCTGGCGGAGTGTTTCGACATGATGCGGCCCAGGGGAATGAAGCAGTCTGTTTACAGGCTGTCCCTGTATTTTGATGGTCGCCTGTATTACGAGGCGGTTCTTGATACTCTCGATTATGAAACCAGCGACGTGGTGAATCTCGAGTTTGATTACCTGAGCGCTATGGATGACCGCAAGCGCGTGCGCCGCCTGTTTGAAAAAACCGGAAACCGTTTCTCCGGCAGCCGCGCTGTCATCGGCGCGAACGGGGTTTTTGGGCAGGTCGGCGAGAAACCGGGAAAACACCAGGGTAAGATCGTGGCCGAGGATTGTGCCGGGAACAAGTCGGAACTGACCTTTGATTTCTTGTGGGGTCCCCCCGGACACATGGTTGCCCTGGATTCGATGGTGGTGCACTCATATCGAGAGGCTGACTGTTATTTCAGCACTCTCCCCGAGTTTGAGGACTTTGATATAGACTCTCTTGTGGTCTTCGCGAACAGGGGAGATATGTGGCACCGCGTGGAATCGATCAATACCGGCGACAGTGACGGGCCTGAGCTAAAGTGCTCCCTTTCCGTGGGAGGTGTGGAAAACGCTTTGTTGCGCGTTTTTCTTTTCAACAGAGACGGATGCCTGATCCGGGATAACATCTTCAACGGCATTACCGAACGGGGTAAGAAAAGAGTCGAACTGGCATATGATATCATCGAGGACGGTTTGCTGGTCACTCTGGACGCTCATGTCAAGCGGGGCTCGCGGACGCGGTTGGAGTTATACTATCGGGACAGTCTTCTCGGTGTCGAGTATCCCCAGTTGTTTAATATGCTGCGGTACGTTTGCTTTATTCCGCCCAGGAAGGAGTATGCACGCATCGACCGTATAGGTTTCGCCATGTCCGCGGATGCCAGCCTGAGTCCGGCTATGAAGGATTCTCTCAACATAATGATCGTCGGTATGGAAGACATCGAAGAAATGGCCTTCGGCGACCGCTTCAAGATTACCACGGGCAGGTCGGATTTCCACGAGCCGCAGTTTATCGAGGTGCGCGAGAACTACATCCTCAACAAAGGGTCGCTGCTATTGAACTCGGAGCATTATGTGATTACCCCTGAGTCCTTTGCATGCCGCAACTACTTTGAAATAGCGGTCAATCTCAAAAGAACCGGAAAGTATAACCGGTACAGCGGCCTCTGCTGGCTGGACGAAAAGAAGAACCGCTGGGTTTGGATGAAGGATAATCAGTTCGACGGTGATCGGTTGACGGCGAGGGCAGGCGGGGGCGGTTCCATTGCCGCCGTTTTCGACTACGACCCGCCCGAGATCAACCGCCTGAATATCAAGGCCGGCCGCACCTATTCGCCGGACCGGGTAGACATCCGGTTTGAGACCCGGGACACTCTTTCCGGCATTCCCTCCGACGGCGGCATAACGGTGACACTGAACGGCCAGTGGCTGCCCTGTGACTACGATCCGGAAACGCTCCAGGCACGGGCGGTACCCGGGAGCCCGCTCGAGCCGGGGGAACATCATCTGGGAATCACAATCACCGATCGGGTAGGCAATACGACCGAACAATTCGCGAAATTCCGCGTTCAATAGGGCGTAGGCTACTTAAATACCGAAGGCAGAAGAGGTAAAACTTGTTCATACCGATCAGAGACGATGTCCCGACCGTGCGCAAACCGTACCTCACGGTATCTCTGATTGTGATCAACTGCCTGATATTTTTGTATTCCTATTCGCTGGGCGCCAGGGGCTTCCAGATCTTCACGTTCCAGTACGGCTTCATCCCATTCGAATTGGTAAGTTCCGAGGAATTGATCCCGCAACTCGCGGCGTCGCCCTACCTGACCGCCTTTACGTCTATGTTCATGCACGGCGGCTGGCTGCACCTGATCGGGAATATGCTGTTTCTATGGATCTACGGCAACAACGTCGAAGACTACTTCGGGCCGATCAAGTTCCTGATTTTCTATGTCGTGGCAGGCCTGGCCGCAATCGGCCTCTATACGCTTTTCGGGCCGCACTCGAAGGTGCCTCTGGTGGGAGCCTCCGGGGCCATTGCCGGGGTAATGGGCGCTTATATCGTTTTGCATCCCCGGGCCCGGGTAACGGTGCTGATTATCTTTTTCTTCATCCAGTTCATTGTTCTCCCGGCCAAGATCGTTCTGGGGGTGTGGTTCATTATCCAGTTGTTAATGTCGATCGTCGGCAGTTCCACGGGCGGCGGTGTGGCTTACATGGCGCACGTCGGCGGTTTTCTATTCGGGTGGCTCCTGCTGCGGCTGCTGGTGAAAATAAGGGGGCGCGGCGTAACGCCTTCGGGCGGGCAGCGCGTCTACCGGATGGACTGGTAGTGGCGGCTACCGGATGTAGTATCCCACTCCCAGGCCGGCGCGGATGCCCCCGACGTTAAACTGCGCCAGGAGATTATCGCCGCTGTACTTGGCGTGGGAGTAAACCACTCTACCGTGTATCCCCAACCTGCCGGCCAGGGCTTTTTCGTAACCGATTCCGACCAGGTATCCAACCACATGATCTTCGCCCCGCCCGGCGAAAGGGTCGATGTAATCGACCACGTCGTTGGTGAACTGCGTCCATTCTGAAGATATCTCAAGTTGCAGAGTTATGTATTCCAGGCCGGCCGTAACAAAAAGGCCGGTACGGCCCGGGTAGTACCGCCCCGCGATTTCGACAGCGCGTTGATGGTAGCTCGTGGTAAATTCGTTAACGCCTTCTATGCTGGCAAAGGGGCCGTCCGGGTCGGCGGCAAAGGTCTGTGTCTGACTACCTTCTTTGGTGAAATAATGACGATAGGTCAGAGTCAGGGCAAAGCGCTGCGTGAAGCGGTAACCCGCCCGCGGAGCGATGGCTGCCAGGTAACGAGAATTCCAGTTGAAACCGACCGTACCGCTCTGGTCAAAGCGGACTTTCAGTTCCTCGGGGCTTTCCTCGACCCGGATCTCCTGGCTCCAGTTTTTGTCAACGGCAAAGTCAAGACCATTATAGGTGCCCTTGCCGTTCACCGCCAGGGCACTGAAGTCCACCTCCAGAAAAAAGCCCCGGGGTACATCGCCGGCGGCCACGAAGCCGGGGCAGAGCCAAACGGCCGCCATAACCGCAGCACCGCAGAGAGCGGTCATCGTGCCCCTGCCCGGAGGTGTTCTCTTGTAATCGATTGCCGGCTTTTGCATAGTACCTTTTCCGTGAGGACTAATCTATCACACCGGGTGGCAATGGGCAAGCTATCATCTCGGGCAGACTTTCCCGGTACATTTTATCTTCAGTCAGCTGCCGATGGCCCGTCCCGGGCCGATTTCCACCGCCAGCGAGCCGGTGCCCGGACCGGGGACGGGAAGAGCACCAGTCGATGCGGCCTTGCACGGCATTGTAGATTGGCGTACCTCTCATGCCTTGACTATCGTTTTCAATTGATATATATAACGCTTGTGACAAGAATAACGACCGCATTCCGGTTCAACCTGTTTTAGGAGCATAAGAACCATGATCACCAAACAGCAGGCTCTTGACTATCATAGCCGGGGCAGAAGAGGCAAAATAGAAGTAAACTCGACGAAACCGTGTCGCACCCAGCTCGACCTCTCGCTGGCTTATACGCCCGGGGTAGCGGTGCCATGTTTAGAAATCGAGAAAAACCCGACTGACATCTACAAGTATACCGCCAAGGGCAACCTCGTCGCGGTCGTCAGTAACGGTACGGCAGTGCTGGGGCTGGGCAATATCGGCGCCGCCGCCGGCAAGCCGGTTATGGAAGGCAAAGGCGTTTTGTTCAAGAGGTTTGCCGACGTGGACGTTTTCGATATCGAACTGGGTACCGAAGACCCCGATGAGGTGATAAAATGTTGCCAGCTTTTGGAGCCGACCTTCGGCGGCATCAACCTGGAGGATATCAAAGCCCCCGAATGCTTTTATATAGAAGAGACCCTCAAGAAGACGATGAAAATCCCCATCTTCCATGACGACCAGCACGGAACCGCCATTATTTCAGCGGCGGCGTTGCTTAACGCGCTGGAGGTGGTTAAGAAAGACATCGCCAAGGTCAAAGTCGTCTTTTCGGGCGCCGGGGCGGCCGGCATTGCCTGCGCCAAGCTCTACTGCACGCTGGGGGTCCGGCATGAGAATCTCCTGATGGTGGACTCAAAGGGGGTTATGTATGAGGGCCGAGGCGACAAGTTCAATAAATACAAGGCGGAATTCGTCCGCAAGACCGACCGCCATACCCTGGCCGACGCCATGAAAGGCGCCGACGTTTTCGTGGGCGTATCGGTCAAGGGCCTCGTGACCAAGGAGATGGTCAAGTCGATGGCCAAGAACCCGATCATCTTCGCGATGGCCAACCCCGATCCCGAAATCAATTACCCGGATGCACTCGAGGCCCGCTCCGATGTTATCATGGCCACCGGCCGCAGCGACTATCCCAACCAGGTAAACAACGTTCTGGGCTTTCCGTTTATTTTCCGCGGGGCGCTGGATGTCCACGCTACGGCTATCAACGAAGAGATGAAGATTGCTGCGGCCAAAGCGCTGGCGGCGCTGGCCAAGCAGGACGT
This sequence comes from uncultured bacterium, assembly GCA_965602205.1. GTDB lineage: Bacteria > Zixibacteria > MSB-5A5 > GN15 > FEB-12 > DAOUUR01. The sequence goes on from CBFCYQ010000075.1 coordinate 5,645, forward strand.
GCCGGAAGAAGTCGCCAAGGCTTACGGTGTCGACCATTTCAAGTTTGGCCGGGAATACCTGATTCCGAAACCGTTTGATCCGCGCATCCTGGTGTGGGAAGCGTCGGCAGTCGCCCAGGCGGCTATCGATACCGGCGTGGCCCAGAATAAAATCGATATTGACCAGTATAAACGGGACCTTGAGGCACGCATCGGTGACGGCCGCTCGGTCATGAGGGTGATGGAAGATAAAGCCAAGCGCGACCCCAAGACCATCGTATTCCCCGAGGGCAATTCCAGCCGTATTCTGCGAGCTGCCCGCATTGTCAAGAAGGAAGGCATAGGCTACCCTATCGTTCTGGGTAATCCAGCCGCGGTCAATAAGGTTGCGGAGGAACATGAGATCGACCTCGAGGGCATCCGGATAATCGACCCCATCACTTCCGTGCAGCGACAGGAATATGCCAAGCGTTATTTCGAGAAAAGATGCCGCCGCGGCATGACCCTCGATAAGGCCATCTGGGGGATGCGCGAAAGGACCTTCTACGGGATCATGATGCTCGAAATGGGTGACTGCGATTGCGTCGTTTCCGGGGTGACATCCAATTATCCGGCGACGGTGACCCCGGCCCTGGAAATCATCGAACTCGCCGAGGGAGTGACGCGGGTCTCGGGTATGACGGCCATGATCCAAAAGGATAAGTTGTACATGTTCGCCGACACTACCGTCAATATCTGTCCCAATGCCGAAGAACTGGCCGAGATTGCCATCTGCGCCTCCAAGGTCGCCAAGCAGTTTAACATTGAGCCGAAAATCGCCATGATATCATTTTCCAACTTCGGATCGGTGCGGTCACCGGAGTCGGACAAGGTGGCCGAGGCCACGGCTATCGTGAAGAAACGGTGTCCGGACCTGGTGATTGAAGGCGAGATGCAGGCTGACACAGCCCTTATGCCGGAGTACATGGCTAAGCGGTATCCGTTCTCGCAGCTTAAGGACGTAGCCAACGTGCTGATTTTCCCCGATCTTAATTCGAGCAACATTGCCTATAAGCTGGTCCAGCGCATGGGCGGCCTGGAAGCGATCGGCCCGATTCTCATGGGCCTGTCCAAGCCGGTGCACGTGTTACACCCGACGCTCGATGTCAATGAAATTGTGGATATGGCAGCCATCGCGGTGGTGGATGCTCAGGTTTAGACAAGTAGATTCCTCGAAAAGGCCGGTGCGGCAGTGCACCGGCCTTTTTTTTTGATCGGTGGATGCCTGAAGTGCCCGGCGAAAAGAAGGTTCACGACACTTGCGGCCCGGGGTTATATGAGGCGCGGCCAGTTTTTATTTGCTATTTTCGCAGTCGGGACATAAACTAAAAGCTGTTTTAATCGATATAAGTAATATTGAACGCCCGCGGGGCGGCAGTAGAAGGCATTGGTTTAAAGGGACTTAAACTTGGGATTCTTTGATTTGTTCTCCAACGATATTGGAATCGATCTCGGCACAGCCAATACCCTGGTATACGTACGCAATCAGGGCATTGTGCTGAACGAACCCTCGGTGGTCGCGATTGAGAAATCCAGCGGCAAAGTACTGGCCATCGGGTCGGCCGCCAAAGAGATGACGGGTCGCACCCCCGGCGGTATCGAAGCCATCCGTCCGCTCAAGGATGGCGTCATTGCCGATTTTGATATTTCTGAGCGCTTGATCGCCGACTTTATCCGCCGAGTGGTGAAACACAAACTGCTCATGAAACCGCGGGTAGTTATCTCGGTTCCGTCGGGTATTACCGAAGTGGAAAAACGGGCCGTCAGGGACTCGGCCGAAAACGCCGGAGCGCGTGAGGTTTATCTTTTGCAGGAGCCGATGGCGGCGGCGATCGGCGTGGGTGTCCAGGTGGACCAACCCTCCGGAAGCATGATAATCGATATTGGGGGCGGCACCACTGAAATTGCCGTTATTGCTCTCAACGGCATTGTCAATGACACCTCAATTCGGGTTGCCGGTGATGAACTCAACGACGCTATAATCATGTACCTGAAGAAGAATTACAACCTGCTCATCGGCGAGTTGACGGCTGAGGATATCAAGATCAAAATAGGGTCGGCGTTTCCGCTTGACAAAGAACTGAGTATGGATATCAAGGGACGCGACCTCGTGGCCGGGGTGCCGAAAAACCTCAAACTGTCGTCGGTGCAGGTCCGTGAAGCTCTCTCCGAAACGCTCGATATCGTAGTCGAGGCCGTTCGCCAGGCCCTGGAGCGCACTCCCCCGGAGCTGGCTTCCGATATTCTGGAACGAGGCATTATTCTGACCGGCGGTGGGGCCTTGCTGCGCGGGCTGGATAAGCGATTGCGACAGGAAACCAACCTGCCCGTCAATGTCGCCGAAGACCCGCTGACCTGTGTAGCCCGAGGCGCCGGCAAGGTTCTGGAGGATTTTGCCTCCTACGCCAAGGTTCTGGAAAGAAGCAAAAAAGACTGAGGCTAGCGCCGGGCCCCCGGCGCCGCCTTTGCCGAATCACTGTTTCCGATCATTCAGCCAATCCAGCGGTATCACTGATCAGTTGCGAACTTCTGCTCTCGCTGCAGATTTCCGGCCGGCATTAATCTTTTTCTGGCTCCGGCTGTCATAACAGCAGAAATTGGAATATGCTTGAAAAAGACCACGAGAGAATCGCAGAGCTGGTTGTCCTGGCGCAGACCGGCGACCGGAAAGCCTTCTCTCAGATTGTGCGGATAATGATGAATGATGTTGTAGCTTTGACCTATCGAATGACCGGCGACCGGGAAGCGGCCCTTGACCTGGCCCAGGACAGCTTTATCGCGGCCTGGGAGAAGCTGGGCAGTTTTCAGAGGAAGGCTCGCTTCGCAAGTTGGATGTACAGAATTGTTTACAACAAGACACTCAATTTCCTGGAGAGGTCCAAACGCGTGAAAACTCTTCACGGTGCGTCGGAACTGTCGAGCGAGCACGGCGCTGGCGGCGGTGTCAGTCCGGAGCAGGTGCTCTACCGGCGCGAACTGGCACAGCGGGTTCTTCAATTCATGGAGACCCTGCCGCCACAGCAACGGTGGGTATTCGACTTGCGTTTCTACAAGGGGCTGACTTTCGAGGAGATATCTCGGGTCACCGGCCGAGCCGAGGGGACGGTCAAAACGCACTACCGCGAGGCGGTATCGAAATTGCGCGAACATGCGCAGAGTAAAGGATGGATCTGATGGACTGCAAGACGGTTCGGGATCAGCTTATCCTGTCATTCGCAGAGGAGTCATTGCCTGACGACGTGGCAAGACATCTTGTTGGCTGCCTCGAATGCCAGCAGTATCTCCGGGAACTTCAGACCATCGGCGGTAAGCTCGGGTCGGACGATTTGTTTCACCCTGACGCTGCCGAGGTAGAGCGGTTGGTGTCAGCGGTTGACAGCCAAATCGCCGAGTCGCAGCCGGCGGCTGCCCGGCCGGCGCGGATTACACCCTTACGTCCGGCCTTCGGATACCTGGCGGCGGCGGCCGTCGTGGTCCTGATCGCCGGCGTTTACCTGGTCAGCTATCTGTCCGGCATAAACGGCGAAGGCCGGATGGCCACCCTTGGCAGTGCTGACACAGTCTTCACGTTCGTCGACGAAGAGGCCGAATTGTATGAGCCGGACGAAGCGTCCATCGGTGTATTACTCTACGATTTTGTTGACGGCCGGAAGATGACGGCCGGTGAAGTCCTGCTTGATGATATAACCGAGGAAGAGTTGGAATACCTTGAACAGAATTTTAACGTGGGAGATCTGCTATGATAAGGATGATGTCAATTGTGAGCGCGATGATTTTGCTGGCCGCGACCGTAGCGGTGGCACAGTCGACAGACCAGCCCTGGCAGGGAGACCCGTTACATATACTGTGCCAGGCCGAGTCTTCCGATGATCCGGCTAAGGGCCCTCCCGGCATGATGGGGAGGCGGCCTTTCAGCCAGGGCAGAGGTGAAGGGAAACATCTCGAACAGTTTCGCATGCTGAAGCTTCTGGAGTTGCTGGACCTCGGCGAAGACCAGGAAGTCGCGTTTATCACAAGTTTTCGTTCCTACCGGCGGGCTCTGCGTCAACTGGACGAGCAGAAGGGAAAACTCCTTGCCGAATTGGCCGGGGGACTCAAAGATAATACCGTCTCCGAGCGGGAAATCGACCGGCATATCGGCGAGATAATGAGACTGGAGCAGGAACGCCGGCAGAGAATGGATGATTTCCTCAACGAGGCCAGGCGAGTGCTGACACCACAGCAAATGGGTAAATTCGTAGTTTTCCAGGAACGGTTCGAACTCGAACTGCTGGACAAAGTCCGGGCCTTTCGGGAGCAGGGCCGCCGGAAGGGCATGCCGCATGGCAGCGACAGCGCCGGCCGTGAGCACTGAGCGAAACGACCCCAAAGCGATGACAATAAGTAGAAAGGAGACTCAATATGAAAAAGCTGAGTATGACAACGGCGATCGTGCTGCTGCTGTCCGCCGGTATGGCGGTTGGTCAAGGCGGCTTCGGTCGGGGAAAATGCGATCCCGGATTTGGTTCGGGTCGGCCGATGGGCCACGGTGGCGGAATGAATCACAAAATGTGCAAGATGTCCGGCCCTCGGCACGAGATGCCGGGGATGCGCATGATTCTGGCCGCCGGCGATGAAATCAACCTGACGGCGGAGCAGCGTGATATGCTGGAAAAAATGATGACGGAGTTCCAGAAGACCCGCATCGACCGTCAGGCTGAACTAAAGAAGGCCCAGGTGGACCTGAAGGCACTCATGCGCAAGGATGATGCCGTCGAGTCGGAAGTGACGGCGGCCATTGACAAAGTGTCGGGAATGAAGGCCGAAATGCAGAAGATGCGTTACCGCCATCAAAAGCAGGTCAAGGCGGTCATGACCGAAGAGCAACGGGACAAACTGAAACAACTGCGCAAAGAGCACGGCAAAAAACGCGGCGATGTGGACCGGCCCGGACGCCGTGGCGGCTTCGGCCATGGCTGGTAATTCGGCTTCGACGCGTAAATCTTTCTCTCCGCAGTACGCACATGGACGGAAAAACCCGCAGTGATGCGGGTTTTTCTTATCCGGTCCCTGCGTGACACGCCATCTCAGGCCGGTCTGCCAAAATGGCACCTATACTATCCGTCTTACTTGACTTTGGCTTGACCGTCTGCTATTTTGGCATTTATGGATTTCGAACCGCAGGCCATTCTCGATTTCATAAAGGCAGAATCCGATCATCCGATGAAGGTGAAGGAGTTGGCCCGGGCTCTGTCTATTCCCAATAACCAATACACGGCTTTTCGCAAGGTCGTTACCCAATTGCTGGACTCCGGCCAACTGGTAAGGCTTAAAAGAAACCGAATCGGCCTTGCCTCGGAGATGAACATTGTCGTGGGCAGGATCCAGATTACCCGGGCCGGAACCGGTTTTCTGATCATGGAGGAGGCCGGAGAGGATATACTCATACCTCAGACCGAACTTTTGACGGCCTTCGATTCCGACCGGGTGATGGTGCGGCTGACCGGCCATGTCAGCGGTCGGCAGGCCGGTTCCGTCATAAAGATTGTCGAGCGTGCCGCCAGGAATATCGTCGGCGTCTTTCGGAAAGGCAAAAACCTGTCGTTCATAGTTCCGGACAACCCCCGGATTCATCGCGACATCTATATCCCGCCCGGTGCTGACCTGGAAGCCAGGGACACTGAAAAAGTCGTCGCCGTTTTGACAGTCTGGGACAGTCCGTATTTGAACCCGGAGGGGAAGGTCATCGAGCGGCTGGGATATGCCGGCGACCCCGGTGTCGATATGCTGACGGTTATTCGCAGTTTCGACCTGCCCGAGCAGTTCTCGCCGGAATTGCTGGAAGAAGCGGACCGGGCCGCGGCAGTGTCGTTCGGTGAAGAGTATGACAGGCGTGAGGATCTGACGGAAGAATGTATCTACACGATAGATCCAGCCGATGCCAAGGACCACGACGACGCCGTGTCGGTGGAGGAGACGGAAGGCGGGTATCGCCTGGGCGTGCACATCGCCGATGTTTCGTTTTTCGTGGAGGCAGGGACGTCCCTGGACAAGGAAGCCTTCGAACGCGGCAATTCGGTTTATTTGCCGGGAATGGTCATCCCCATGCTGCCGGTAGTGCTGTCCAATGACGTATGCTCGCTACGAGTCAATCAGAAGCGGCTGGCGCACTCGGTTACGATGGAATTCGACCGCAAGGG
>CBFCYQ010000076.1:0-11800 GCA_965602205.1 uncultured bacterium
GAACCATCCCGAGCAGAGAGACAAACAGTATCACGCCCGAGAGTAGAAATCTCTTTTTGAAGAAGAAATGCAGCGCGCCCAGCGAGAGAATGATGGCCAGAGTCAAAACCCAGATAGCGGCGCTACGCATCAACGGCAGGATGTACTCACCCATGGTAAACAGATACACCAGGCCGAATATCATGGTTGCCACCATCCCGTACAGAAAATAGCCTCGTGCCGTTTTGTATGTCTGTTCGTCATCTCGACCCAAAACGCCGATAAAAAAGGCGCCCACCGTCACCGCTCCCAGTACCATGTGCAGCCAGCGAAAAAGATAGTGACCGACATCGGGATTCAGAACCACCCCGTTCTGTGAACCCGCATAAAGGGCCCTGGTCAAATCCGGGCGCTCCGCCAGCGAGAAAACCGAGGTGTATATAAAAGAAATATATGCAAAGCAAACAAGGGCCAGCGTCAGGTACACTCCGGGGCGGCTGCCACCGCTTTTCGAGAAGGAACCGGCGTACAGGAAGTAATAACCGATAATCGCCGCAACGATGATCATCAGCCAGAGCCAGCCGCTGACGATGGACGCCGAGTACACCTGCTGATAGTAGGTCAACTGCACGAACAGCAGCGGCGCTACTCCGAGCGTAACCGTGGCCGCCATGGCCGTCGGGAACAGCTTGATGAGCTTGCGCACGACCGGGTGGTTCCACTTGTCATCGAACCGTCCGAACAGGATGATTATGATAGAACCCACCATAAAATTCATCGCCGCGAAATGCAGCGTAAGAGTGACCACGTGCAGGATCGTGACCAGCCACAACGGTGCGGCCAGAAAATTGTAATCGGGAAGGCTCACGGTGTCCCCCCTTCACTTAGTGATTTCAGATAGACAATCAGGGCCTCCCGCTCGCGGCTATCGCCGGTAAAGGCCGGCATCTCCTCGGACAACTCCCCGGCCATATCCAGCAGATCGTGGTAGTCTTCATCGGTAAGGCCCAGAAGAGATTCCGCCTTGTCGTTATAGCCGCTGAAAACGTGGCATTTGCCGCATCGAATATCGTAAACCACCCGGCCGAGCCCCGCACCATCCCCACCATATATCTCACTTAGGTGGCGCTTATCGAGGCGCTCATATATGTGGGCGGCGATCATGGTTGCCTCTTCCGTCGTTCCCAAAAACGGCGGCATGTTACCCACGATGGCGCCGGCGCCGCGAATGGTACCGGCGATAAAGGCCACATCGGTTCCGTCATAGGCCGGCTTCAGTGCCCGGTAGCCGTCGATAAGGTGACAACTCTGACAGGCCCGGCGGAAAAGATCAGCGCCGTCATTTCCCGTACGAAACTCTATTCCGCCCAGGTAACCATCCCGGGCCAGGGCACCTTCGCGGCTCAACTCCACCCCGTTGCCGTACATATAATCGAACACTATGAAAGGCTTGCGGATTTCCTCGCGGAACCACTCGAAATAGCCAAACCACCCCAACCCAAAGGCCAGCGTTACGATGGCAATAATCAAATGCTGCCGCCGGGCAAAAATCAAACCGAATATGACTGCCATGGCACCGATAGCCGCCGCGAACCAGTACGAATTAGTGACCGAATCAATCACGGAGGGCATCATTTCTTCCGCCGCCGCAGTAATAGCGTCCGGAATGGCCCGCCAGTACCACAGGAATGAAGCAACCGTGATGGCAAGCCCGGCCAGGGCCCAGACAGCGTTGAACCGGACGACTCGCGCTTTGAAATCGGAGGCGTCATAGCGCGAAGCCACCACCATGGCGAACAGGCCGGCCAGCATGACGCAAACGCCGGTGCGAAGCACCAGCGACGGCCAGAAGGTCGGGTTGAAGAAACCGTCCCAGAAAGCGCCGGTCTGCAGCCAGTCGCCGGGTGTGAGCATGAACGTTATGATGCCGTTGATGACAAAGAGCGACATCCAGGCGGCGATGAAATAAATCCAGCCGACTACCAGGTGATTTCCGGCCGCCATTGTCCGCCAGCCGTACAGATACAAAATGGCCGCGGCAATCTCGATAGCGAAGAAAGTCCACTCGGTGGCCCAGCCCCACACAAAATTGTGAATCAACATCTCCGTCGCCGCCGGGTTGAGAAGACCAATGACAAACCAGATCCCCACACCGGTCAGCGCTCCGAAAACAACCGTGACGAGCACGAAAAATTTGCTCAGCCTCTGCAGGAACTCCAAACGCAGGGTGTCACTCTTTCGGCGGGCCAGCGTCTCCGCCACCACCAGGTACAGGCCGCCGCCAATGGCAAAGTGAGAGACGAAGACATGCACCACGGCGATTACCGCCATGAGGACGCCGTAGCCTATGTCTACGTCCCAGAAAGGATAATTCATCCGTCCACCTCCACGGAGATTGGATTTGATGCTGCCCGGAAGGTAGAGGCAGGGAATGAACCGGTCAAGTTTGTTTGTGGGTCAATCAAGGCCGCGGTCAGCCGCGCGAGGTTGGTTCAGTCCTGCCAGGAGTCGCGCTTGGAGAAATAGCCGACTTCGTCCAGGCAGGAATACCCCTCACGTTCGAAGCACGAAATAGATGTAGAATTGTTCTTGTGAATCAGGCCGCAGATAACCAGCGCCCCCGTTTCCCGCAGAAAATCTTCGCAGGCTTCTATTATCTTGACTGCCAGTCGTTTGCCGCGTCGGTTGGGAACCACCGCCACCCGGTTGATCCAGCCCCGACGCCCGTCCCAGTTGGCGATACCCACGCCAATCATCCGGCTCTCTTCAAACAAACCGAAAAAGGCACATTGCGGCAAGGCCATCTCCCGGACCAGCAACTCCCGGCTGTCCCGCCCGTCCGGCTTGTATTCCAGCCCCGCCTCAGACCACACCCGGATGATCTCATCGTAGTCATCGGCCGTGAGACGTTCAACGCGGTGGTCCATATTTTTCCTCGAGAATGGATTCCAACCGTGACACATCGAATTCGGATGCAAAGGGTTCGTCGTTCCAGTGACCGCAGCCGCAGAAGTTGAGCGGGACCCCGCGCGCAGGCACCCCCGCCTCCGCCGCCGTGCGCATACCTCCGGCCAGCATCAGAATACAGGCAATGCCCACTACGCTCAATGATTCCGACCGGCCGGCGTAGTACTCGATTTGTTCGGACAGCTTGCGCTTGGAAAAAACGGACTTGATACGGTATCGTGCGGCCAGTTGCCGGATCTGGTTGGCCTGACAATCGCTCCGGCAGCCCCGGCAGACATCGCCGCGTTTGGTTTCCGCTTTCTCACACTCCGTGTCGTGGATAGAAAGACAATCAGGAATAATCAGAACCGTTTCGGCCGCCTGGTTAAAGGCCGGACGATTTATCTCGTCATAAATCTGAAAGGCCATCAACTCCAGAAGGTATTTGCGCTTGTCGGTTATGCGGAGATCGTCAGCCTCGCGGTCTTCGGACTCTTTTTGTGCCTTTTTCACGTAGGCATCAATCCTGCTGAACTCGTCGGCGAAAACCTCAAATCCTTCCGCGATAAAACGCTCCACGAATTTTTCCAGCTTGGGATAGAAATCTGCACCCAGCCGGTAAGTGGGATGACGATCTTTCATGCCCGTAATATAGGTGAAGGAGATGCGCCGATGAACAAAAATGTTTACTTGCCGGTCTGGCTCAACTCGGCAATCCTCTTGAGACCATCCACGGCCCCCGAGGAATCGGGATGAAGGTTGAGAGCGGTGCGATAGTGCTGGCGGGCCTGGCCGTAGCTTCCCTGGCTCTCCCGGACCTGACCCATAGCAAGATGGATAAGACTGCGGGTACGTTTGTCGGGCGGAGCATATTCCAGACTGGAACGCAAATGGTCAAGGGCATTGTCCCAACTCTCGTCCTTGCTCAATGTCAGCCCCAGGCAGTAGTGGGCCAGCCAACTGGCGCCGTCGGCCTCAAGTGCCTGTTGAAAGCAATGCCGCGCCTTGTCGTTGTTGTCCTGACGAAAGAGTATCAACCCGTCGGTGACATACTGGCTCGATTGCTCCCGGGAAGCCATCTCCTCGGACGAAGTGTTACCGTCAGATTGATGCCTTTCGCTGAGCTTTGCTTTGACGACCGTATAGTCCCGGCCGCAACCGCCCAGAATCAAGCCTGCTGCAACAGCAATAATAGTCAGTTTACTCAAACTACCTCCGGGAAATCATCCGGCGTATTTTCACTTAATCGGACGGCCGACGGCCCTCGCCATATCGGGGGAAAAAAATGATTGAATTTTGACCACTTTCAACGCTATAATGCGTATACTGGATTGAGATTGCACGATGAAGGTTTCATTATGAACAGCCAGGCACCACCCGTCTTTTACAAAAACCCCGGACTTGCAGCCGTTTTGTCGTTCTTCTACATGGGCCTGGGACAGGTCTACAACGGTCAGTTGGCCAAAGGAATCTTCTTCATTGTTCTCTACTCTATCTCGATTTTCCTGATAATCATCGTAATCGGCATTATCACGACACCGGTTCTTTTCATCTACGGCATCTATGACGCCTACAAATCGGCTGAGAAGATTAACCGGGATATTGCCCGACAGGCCGGTCCGCAGCATGGCCCGCCGGTCAACTGACGGACAAACGGCTGCGCTGCAAAGGTAAGAGAAATGCTGCTGGTCATCGACATCGGTAACACCAATATCGTCATCGGCGTCTATGACGGTGACGTTCTGAAAGACCATTTCCGCATATCGTCCCGCCCCAACCTGACCCCCGATGAAGCCGGTTTTTTCATCACCGGCTTTCTGGAGCGATTGCGGCTGACCAACGAGCAGATCGACCGGGTAGCGATGTGCTCGGTGGTTCCTTCGCTGACCGATGTTTTCGAAACAACGGCCAAGAAACACCTGGGCTGCCTGCCGACGGTTATCTCGACGAGAGCCAAACTGCCGATAAGAATCGACATCGACCAGCCCGACCAGGTGGGAGCCGACCGCATCGCCAACGCCGCCGCCGGCTACATCAAGTACGGCGGCCCGATTATTATCGTCGACTTCGGCACGGCCACCAATTTCGATGTCGTGGACGAGACTGGCGCCTACATCGGCGGAGTGCTCATTCCCGGGCCGGAAACCTCCCTGTCGGAACTGGCCCGCAAGGCGGCCCGCCTCTTCGAAGTGCGTATTGAGCCGCCCGACTCAGTCATCGGCAAATCCACCGCCGGGGCGCTCAAATCCGGCCTGTTCTACGGCACGGTTGGCCAGGTAGATTACATCATTGACAAGATAATCGAAGAGTGCCGCGGCAAGACCTTCAGGATTGTCGCTACCGGCGGTCTTGCCCGGGGGATAGAGAAACACTCGCGGCACATCAAGCAGGTCGAGCCCACCCTGACCCTCGAAGGCCTGCGGTTGATAAACGAAATGAACTAGACCAGCGCGGCCGTTACTTGAGAACACCCGCAATTCGCTGCAGGCAACCGGTCCAGCCGGCCCGGTGGTCTGCCATTAGTTCCGCACTGTCGTGCTTGCTGTGCGTCAGGACCAGTTCGGTGGAGCCTCCTTGGTCGTGTAACTCGACGGTCACCAGCGTCTGACGGAACCGGGTATGTCTGACGGACCACTATCGAATCCGGCTTTTCTTCCTGCTCGTTACTCACGCGTTTTCTCCTTATCAGTCTATTTGGAGCCGGTACTTGCTTCGCCGGCGGTCGACAATGCCGCCAACAAAACCTGCGCGCCTCGATCAACTAACGACGATCTCCAGGAGCATGGCTACTGCTGCTTATTATGAGGGAATCGAGCCGGTCTTAAACGGATTTGAGGTACTCGAGGTACCGTTCCGCCCAATCTTCCCGGCGGTGGAAACGAGTGGCATGTTCGCGATATTTCTGGCCCAGCGATTCACCGTTGATCCTGCCCGTCTTGAGTTCCAGGATCAGTTCCGCCAGGCGGTCAGGATCATCGGTGCGGAACGAGAGGGCTCCGCCCGCCTTCTCCAACTCGCGGACGGGTTCCCCGCTCTCCAGTGCCCCGAACACGATGGGCCGTCCAGAGGCCATATACTCATAAAGCTTGGCGGGAAAAGTGCCTTTGGTGACCGGGTTGGCGGCGCGCACCTCCTTGAGGCTCTCCACCAGAACGTCACTGGCCTTGAGGAAATACGGGATGGTCTCCAGTGGCTGCAGACCGATAAAGGAGACGTTTTTCAGGCCGTAATCGCGCACCATATCTTCAAGGACGCCGCGCTTCTCGCCATCGCCAACGAAAACAAAGGCAATATCAGGCTGGTCAGTGAGCTTGCGGGCCGCTTCGATCACGACTTCGAAAGAATGCGCCCAGCCCATCGTCCCGGCATACAATACCAGGAATTTCTCTTCCCAGCCGAAAGTCTTGCGAATTCCATTGGCGCCGGCGTCGAAAAACTCCGCGCCCACGCCCGACTTAATCGTGGACACCCTTGATTCAGGAATACCAACCCTCAGGACGAATTCGGTAAAACCCTCGGATACGGCGACAATCCGATCAGCCCGCCGGTACACGAAATGAACCACTCTCTTGATGATTCGCGTGAACCGGGAGGGCTTCAAGGCCCCAAACTCCTCGCTGCACTCGGGCTGGGGATCGCGGATTTCGACCACCAGCTTGCGCCTTTTAATCCTACTGATAAGCCAGCCGATCACCGGCGTGGTCACAGGGGGGCTCGACGCCACGATGACATCGAAATCATCTTTCAGCCTGAAAGAATTTATCACAGCGGTCAGCAGGAAGGTGATAAAACCCACCATTCTCTTGCCCGGATACTTGTTGGCGGCCGGAAGCACATAACTGCGGTAGACTTTTACCCCGTCCATGTTCTCGGGATAGAAAAAGTGGCCTCGGTATTTTGGGGGAACGATCCCGTCAGGGTAATTGGGAATAGCCGTCAGAACCGACACCTGATGGCCCTGGCTGACGAAGTACCGGGAGAATTCAAAAAGACGCCTGACCGCCCCTTTTTCAGGCGGAAAATGCTGTGTTATAATCAAAATATTCATTTGATCGTCCGTCAAGTTACCTAATTGTCCACCTTTAAGCAAGGCTTTTTTTCCGGGCCGGACCCCGGATTGGGCCCGTTTTATTGACTTGACTACATCGATTACAGTTTGTATAATCTACGAAAATCGCAGAAGATTTGGGGCAATAAATTGTATAATTATAAAGCGGTTTTTTTCAAGGAATGAGGTATGAGCTATGCGTAAAGTAATCACCCTCTCACTGCTACTCGTCGGCCTGCTGGCTTTCATGGCCCTCTCGCTGGCTGCTCAGGAAGCCAAAAAGGAAGAGGCCAAAAAAGAAGCTACATTTGACTACGTCGGCGCCGCCAAGTGCAAAGGTTGTCACAAGAAAGTCCACACTTCCTGGATGGAGACCAAACACTTAAAGTCGTTCGAAATTCTCTCCGATGAGGAGAAGAAGAAAGAAGAGTGCGTCGGTTGCCATTCCACCGGAAAGCTGGCCGACGGTACCCTGCTCGGGGGAGTCGAGTGCGAGGCCTGCCACGGCCCGGGGTCCGCTTACAAATCAATGAAGATTATGAGCAAGAAGAAATGGGCGGCCGATCCTGAGGCGCAGAAGAAGCTGGCCGTCGAAGCCGGCCTGCTCTATCCCGGAGACAAAGACTGCCGGGTCTGCCACCGCAAAGAAGGCAATGTGAACTTCAAAGAGTTCAACTTCGAGAAATTTATGCCTCTGGTTCACGCCATGCCGTCAAAGGAAAAGACGGAGTAGGGCCGACCAGACTATCAGCTCAATGCTGACACAAGAGATTGAAAAGGCGATTCCCGGTGAATCGCCTTTTTTTACAGGGATGAAAAATCCAGCCCCGAAAGGGGAATAGTTCGCACCGAGACCCACTTTTGACCCGCCAGAGGCGTAATCAGGTCTACCCCTTCGACTTCAAACTTCTCGGAAGGCAGGTAGGAAGCGATGGCATCTTTTACCATCATTACGCGGTGGTTGGAGATTTCCCGGGCGATTGTCACGTGAGGTACGTATTCCTTCAATTCCAGCGGCATCTCCAGACCGGCGTAAAGCCCGTAGTACAACTCCGTAAGGCTGCTATTCGACCTGACGCTCCAGTATATACAGGGAAATTTGGGATAGAAATCTCCAATGGAATCAAGCTCTACCACCAGTGGCTCCGTGCGCGACACCACGGCTTTCACCGCTCCAACCAATTCTTCCAGGGGGCGGTTGCTGAAAAAGGGGAACACCAGGGTCAGGTGGGCGCTGACCAGGTTGTATAAAGGGTCGTATTTCTCCCTGAGGGGTGCAATCATTTCATCGAGATGGTGCGGCAGAAAGATTACCACCGCGTACTCGTTACGACGCCGGTCGCCAAGGTTCTTCTGAAAGTAATTCTCATCCATGATTGGCCGGCAAATCTCTTACTTGTAAAAAACGATTTCTATTCTTCGGTTTTTGGCCCTGCCATCCGCCGTCTGGTTGGAGGCTACGAAGTTGGTTTCGCCTTTTCCGAAGACTTTTATTCGATCCGCTGACAGGCCGAGGCTTACCAGGTAATCGCCGACCCGGCGGGCGCGCTTCTCGGACAGGTTCTTGTTGGCGACGGTGGTGCCGATATTGTCGGTGTAGCCATTGATATCCATTCTGATATCGGGGACGAAATTGAGAAGGCGGGCCAGTTTTCTGATGCGCTCTCGATTATTGGGATCGATTTCAAATGAGCCCGGCGGGTAGTCGATATTGAGAACCAGGGGCCGCGAAAGCATGGATAGGTCGATGCAGCCGTTGGGGTCGACGTCGACACCGTACAGGGTGTTCGGGCAATCGTCAAGCCCGTCGGCGATGCCATCCTTGTCGGAGTCGGTGGGACAACCGCTCGAATCAACATGAGCGCCGACTTCATTTTGCGGGCACCGATCGAGATAATCGGGCACTCCGTCAAAATCCGAATCCACCGGACAGCCGTGTATATCAACCATGCTACTCGCCCTTCGGTCCGTGCCCGGGCAATCATCAAGACCATCGCTGACACCGTCCTGGTCGGAGTCGATGGGGCAGCCTTTGCCGTCCACGATGACACCGGTGGGAGTGTTTATGCACGAATCAGAGCCGTCCGGGACCCCGTCGCGGTCACTGTCCAGCCCGGCCAGAGGGGCAACTTTCTCCGGACGGTCGGTATCCGACCAGTACTCCTCCGATTTCCAGACAATCTTTTTACGGATGCTTCCGAAGGAGCACGAAAGCGATATTCGGGCGTTATAAAGCCAGCGGTCGCGACTGGAGATAACATCGTCGGCAAACTCCGCACCTGCCCCGGTCAGGTAATCGCAGCTTATCCTCCAGTCTGCCGACCACCGCCGCGAGATATCGAATTTCACGTCCCCGGCTATCGAAAGGAATACCTCGGAAGCTGCAAAACTAACGGTTTCGTTGTGAACCCCCGCCACATCAATAGTCGAGTCACTGGTGGCATCAACCACCTTCCAGATCATCAGACCGCCACCGGCGCCGGCCGCGAAATGCAGGCGACTGCCAAGTGAGAAGATCCGCCGGTCCAGCGACAGGCCCAGCCGCCTGGCCTGCCACTTTCTGGTGGCGTCGTCGGCGCTACGGTCAAAGGAGAAACTCTTGGTCGCGGTGGTGTCATTGGACAGATTATAGAGGGTAAAATCAAGGCCGACTCGCCAGTTGTCATTGGGCCCGTACGCCAGGTTCAAACCGTAGCTCGTCTGCAGCGGGAACTTGGCCTCGTCGCCCGATGTGAGCGTCGCCATACCAAGATGCAGCCCGGCTGAATAGCGAAATTCAGCGGCGTACGCACTGCTGGATAAGACAAGAAGGACAAGTATGATTCCAGGACGGCGCATGTCACAAATTATTAACGCCTCTCCGACCTAAAATCAATAAAAACAATTTCCTAGTAGAGTTTCTTGACATCGACACCGGTGTAGTACAGCGCCAGAATGCTGTCAAAGGGCCAACCCTCGCGAGCCAGACCGATCGCCCCGCACTGACACATGCCCACGCCGTGTCCATAGCCGCGGCCCCGGAAGGTGACCGCCTCCACGCTTCCGTCGGGAGCCCGTGCTATCTCAACGTCGAATCGATCCGAGGGCAGTATCAGGTCGGGATTCGAGGTACGCCCGATAACCCAGCGAATACGATCCTTGTAGAAGCGGTAGATATTCTTGCCGGTGTGGACGGCCAGCTTCAGTATCCGGCCGCCGGGCGTGCGCTGCTCCACCACGATATCCGATATTCGCCCGATTTTCAGATCACGACCCCGGTCGCTTGACAGGTACTGTTCCAGGCGGCCCCGCAACTGGTGTTCGCTAAAATCTTCTTTCCAGGTATAATATTTCGACCACTGGCAGGCTCCGCTGTCAGAGACCGCCTTAAGGTAAGGGATTTCCTTCCTGTCCCAGACGTTGGATATGTCATCGGTGGTGCCGCCGCAGGTAGAATGGTAATAAGCGTTGATGAACTTGTCTTGATGCGTGACAACATAGCCGGCCGTGGCCTCGATGGCGCGGTTGACCAGTTTTTCCTCGACATCGACACCCGCGTAAAGCTGATCGATTATACTGGATTTCATATCATAGGCTTCGCCGGGATACTGTTTCAAGTGAGCCATGGCGTAGGTTCTGGCCGCTACGGCCTGGGCTTTCACAGCCTCCAATTCCGATTCGGTC
Source organism: uncultured bacterium (assembly GCA_965602205.1). Classification (GTDB taxonomy): domain Bacteria; phylum Zixibacteria; class MSB-5A5; order GN15; family FEB-12; genus DAOUUR01. The sequence continues at coordinate 10,637 of CBFCYQ010000076.1, forward strand.
CGTTTCCCGATTTCGGGGGGGACCACCCCTTTGAGATAATCTTCCATGTAGATAACATTGACCAGCTTCACATTCCGGCCATCCGGGATCACTTTCAGGATACCCCGATACCGCTGGCCGTTGAGTCGCAGCCGGTTCTTGCCGCCGCGCGGGATGATATTCACCTCGTCAAGACCGCCCTGGATGCCGCCGCCCCCGCTGCCGAAGACCTTGAGCCGGTCCCGCTCACTCCGGATCTTCACCGGTCGCGAGGAATAATATACCGTCTGTTTACCGTTCTGAAGACACTCCACGGCAAAGGAGCCATCAGCGTCGACCGTCGCCTCCTCGAGGTTCTCCTGGATCAGGATTCTCACGAACGGCACCCGAATGAACGTCCCTGTCGTCTCCTCCTTCAGCCCCGGCACCGTCGCGCAGCTCCAGACCAGCACCATTACACACAAACCGGTACCAAGGCGAGCGGCAATTCTTATCGACGAGTTGACATTCATCTCTGACTTTCCTTCCCGAACCTACCGTTTTGGCGGCTGGACAATCATACCAGGCACCGGATAACGTCGTTCCCCGCGGTTTCTCCTGCGGCCGACGTTCAGAGGCTGTGATCGCAATGTCGCCTCGCCCATCACCGCGTAGGCGGCAGCCTCCACCAAATCTCCATTTATGCCGAGAACATCAATCTTGAGGACTTTCATACCCGGCAGGTGCTGCTGAAGCCGCTTACGGAAGAAGATGTTTTTTCGTCCCCCGCCGGTCAAATACAATTTTGAAAGACTGCTGTCCTTATTGACCAGCTTTCGGATATTCAAAGCGATCACACCCACTGTCAATTCCGACGCGGTAGCTATTAAATCCTCGCCGGTCAGAGAAAAGCGCTTACCGAGAGCAATGACTTGCTCGGCCATCTTGAGACCGAACGACTCTCGTCCGGTAGAGATCAAACCGCCTCGAAAGAAACGCTCACCCAAAAGCAGAGTCAGGAGCCGCTGGGACACCCGCCCCCGGGCGGCGCGCCGACCACCGCGGTCATATCTCTCTGCGAATAATTGCCGGCTGAGTATATCACACAGAGTATTGCCGGGTCCGCAGTCTTCCGCCGCCGCGACTTTTCCGAGATTCTTTGATGGGAGATAGAAATAGTTGGAGATGCCGCCGATGTTGACAATC
>CBFCYQ010000077.1:0-11758 GCA_965602205.1 uncultured bacterium
ATCCGACAATCATCGGCGACGAAGAACTACTGAAAAAGAACGCCGACGAACACGGACTGGACCTGGGCGACTCCAAGATCATCGATATGAACCAGCCTGATATGGCCGTGGCCACGGCGGCGCAGATGGCGGCCAAGGGTGGTATCGACCTGATCGTCAAAGGGCGTATGGCCAACGACGATTTTCTCAAGCTCCTTTTTGTCAGGGAACTTTCTTTTTTTTCCCGCAAGAAAACAGCCTGTCACATCGGCGTTATAAAACCGGAGAGGTACGAAAAACTGCTCTTTCTCACCGATGCCGGTGTGATCGTGGAACCTGATCTGAAGCAGAAGGCGGCCCTTATCCAGAATATTATCGAGTTCACCGATATGGTCGGCGTGAAATGCCCCAGGGTGGCGCTTTTGGCGGCAGTCGAGGTGGTCTATCCACAGATGCCGGTGACGACCGAAGCGGCCGTTCTGTCCAAGATGGCGGAGCGCAGGCAGATCAAAGGGGCCCATGTTGACGGGCCGCTGTCTCTGGACGTGGCCATTGACATGTTTGCCGCCCACTCGAAGGGCATTATCGATTCCGAAGTGGCCGGACAGGCGGACGCGCTGGTGGCCCCTAACATCGAGACGGCCAACGGGATATATACGGCCATGTCGCTCTATGGCCACGCGGAGGTGGGTGGCCTCATCTATGGCGGCAGAGTCCCGGTGGCGTTGGGCTCCCGCTCCGATTCGATGGAGAACAAGTATCGGTCCATTGTTCTGGGAGTGACAGCCTCGGCGTGAGGACCGAAGGCGTACCGGCGCCGGCCCCTGCGGCCAATCTTTGCTTGACTAAAGCATTTAACTCAGTTATTATCAGTAGATTAGGTAATTCTATCCTAACATGTAGAGGTATAGCACGGTGTTTTATGGAGTAATTTTAGCAGGTGGCAAAGGGGAGCGTTTCTGGCCCCTCTCGCGTGCCGACCGCCCCAAACAATTTCTGAAGTTGACTTCCGATAAGACCATGCTGGAGGAAACCATCGAGAGAGTCCTGCCTTTGATACCTCTGGAGAAGATCCGGATTGTCACGGCTCAATCGATGAGTGGTTTCATCACCGACGCGGTTCCCAATATCAGTGACGAGTTGATCCTGGGCGAGCCGCAAGGGAAAAACACCTGTGCCGCTATCGGTTTGGCGGCGGTTCATCTTTTGAAAAGTGATCCCAAGGCGGTGATGGTCGTGTTGTCGGCCGATCATCTGATCAGCCCGACGGAGAGACTGCTCGAGATTATAAAATCGGGCGTGGCCATTGCCTCCAATGAAGATTGCCTGATAACCATCGGTATCGTTCCCACCCGGGCTGAGACCGGTTATGGCTATATCAAACTGGGCGAGCCGTTCAAGCACGAGGGGGACGGCCCCGCTTATCACGTGGCCGCTTTTACCGAAAAGCCTAAAGCAGTTGTGGCGCATGAGTACTATTACAGCGGAAAATACCTCTGGAATGCGGGCATGTTTATCTGGTCGGCTGAGTCGATACTGACCGCGATCAAGAACTGCCAGCCGGAACTGGGTGAACTGTTCGAAACGTATTCGGACACCATCGGGACTGACCGGGAGGGCGAAGCGCGCCAGCAACTGTATACCCAGGCCGTGCCGATTTCCATTGACTTCGCCGTTCTGGAGAAGGCCAGGAATGTTTTGACGATCAAGGCGGACATTATGTGGGACGACGTCGGCGGCTGGAATGCTCTTTCACGGTACCGGAAGACCGATTCGGACAACAACGTAATCATCGGCGACGCTGTCACCCTTGATACTTATGAGACCACCATCTATAATAACGACGACGGGATTGTCGCCTGTCTGGGCATCTCGGACATGGTCGTTGTCCGATCCGATAATATCACGCTGGTTGCGCACAAAAGCAAGATGGCCGGTATCAAGGAATTACTGGCAAGACTGGAAGAAGATGAGAAGACTCAAAAGTATCTGTAGTCTTAGTGTGATCGCAGCGGTCTTAATCTCGACAAGTTGCCTGAAACCAGCCGGGGGAACAGGTGGGGCTGCCCCCGGCAGTGATCAGAGACCGTCCGGTACTGAGCGCTTTGACCCATTGGATATGCCCGATGACATGAATGTCGTGCCCAGCAGCAATCCCCGGTCCGGCGCCATCACCGGCCACGTAGCCTTTGTCGAATCTGACAGTACCGAATCCGGTCTTGACCTGACCGGTGTGACAGAGCTTCCCGACGATATTGATTCGGCGAGTAATCAAGCTTACCGGGTTCAGATTTTCACCAGCAAAGTGTACGGAGAGGCCCGGCATGCCCGGAAGATAGCGGAGGAAATTTTTGATCGGCTGGTAACGGCCGATTACGAGGTACCGTACTTTAAAGTGCGGGTAGGTAGTTTCAGAAGCAGGGAAGAGGCTGAGGAATACGCCCTGCGGGCCAAGGCGGCCGGGTATCGAGACGCCTGGGTAGTAGTGGTTAACGTCAAGGTCAGGCAACCCGCCCTTCTCTATGAAGGCGACCTTCCTATGCTTGACCGGGCGGACTCGCTTTTTGAGGAGAGCCCCGGACCACAGGATGAATGAAAGCCCGGTAGTCAGAATCGACAGCAACACCCCTGATAAACGGCTGCTGAAGCAGGCCGTAGCCGCGCTCGAAAGGGGCGGTCTGGTGGTGGCTCCGACCGAAACCCGGTACGGTCTTTTGGCGCGGGCGGACCAGGAGAAGATTTTGAAGAAACTGTTCGAGGTGAAACGGCGTTCCATTACTATGCCCACTTCGATTTTTGTCAGGGAGGTAAGCGATATAGCCGACTGGGGTGAACTGAATCCAGCGGCCTTGAAGTTGGCGCGGCGTTTTCTACCAGGCCCGCTGACGCTGGTTCTCAAAGCTGTTGTGCCTGAGGTGCCGGGACTTGTGGCCGATGGTAAGATCGGCATACGCGTGTCGTCATCGGCGGTTATGCAGGGGCTTCTGGAAATGGCGGCCTTTCCGCTAAGCGCCACCTCGGCCAACATCTCCGGAGGTCTGGAGCCCGAGTCGGTGGCCGACGTAATATCACTGCTGGGTGACAACGTCGATCTGTATCTTGACGGCGGCCCGCTGACGGCGACGCCATCGACGGTGGTTGACTGCAGTGCGGGCCGTCCCGTGATTCTCAGGCAGGGCTCGATAGGTATGGAAGAAATCAGGGAGGTCGCCGGCGAAGCGTCCGTATGAGTGCCACATACGTCATACTGTTTGTCTGCACCGGTAACACCTGCCGGTCCGCTATGGCGCAAGCGGCTCTGCGTGCGCTGCTGGAAAAGGAGCGTCCGGGCAGGTTTGAGGTGATGTCGGCGGGGACCGCCGCCGCGACCGGTTTCCCCGCGACTATCTACGCCGTCGAAGCCTGTAGAATATGGGATGCTGATCTTTCGGGTCATCAATCGCAGCCGCTCAGATCGCCGCTGATTGACCGGGCCGATCTCATCTTTGCCATGACGGCATCGCACCTGCAGGAAGTCTTGCGCTTGCGCCCCGATGCCCGGGACAAGACATTCCTGTTGAAAAACTTCCCGGAGAGTGACCCGGCGGGAGAAGGCGTGGAGGACCCCATCGGTCAGTCGCTGGACAGGTACAATGAGACTTTTCTGGAGATTGGCGAATATCTGGGTCGCCACCTGCCCGAGATTGTAAGAAGGATTGATGAGAAGACCAATGCCGGGTAATACGTTGTTACAAAGAGTGCTCGTGGGATTAGTGATAGTCATCGGACTCGTCCCCTTTTTCTATTTTGTCTCGATCGAGATCGGTATCGCCCAGGCCTCTGCTTATCAGAGTGAGGATTCAGATTACAGCGAAGCGGCGGAACGGTATGTTGAGAATGTCGCCTTTGGAGTCGACGAGAAGTTCTACTATGATATCAATTACGGTTTCATAAACGCCGGAACGGCGACGATGGAGGTAAAGGGCCTGATCGAGTACGAAAACCGTCCCTGCTACCAGACCGTGTCGCGGGCCAACTCGAACAAATTCTTCTCTACTTTTTTCAAAGTCGATGACCGGGTGGAGTCGATTATCGACGCTATCGGTATTTTTACCTGGAGATTCGAGAAGAATCTTCGGGAGGGTGGTTATCGGTCGGACCGGATGTACACTTTTGACCAGCGCAACAATTTCGTGCACTATAAAGGGGATACTCTCCCGGTCAGCGAATATGTCCAGGACGCCCTTTCCAGTCTGTATTATGTCCGCACGCAACCACTCGAGGTCGGCAAGACGCTTTATCTCGACAACTTCACCGACGGCCGTTTCTACACCCTGGAAGTGATCGTGCATAAGAAAGAGACCATTAGCGTAAAGGCCGGCACTTTCGACTGCCTGGTCGTGGAGCCTATTTTGCAGACGGTCGGCGTGTTCAAACATGCCGGAAAATTGACGGTATGGTTGACCGATGACCGTTTGAAAATGCCGGTGTTAATGAAATCAAAGGTCCTGGTCGGGTCGATTTCGGCCGAACTCACTGACTACCAATTGGGTGTGATAGAAGCTTTCTGACATGTCGCGAAAGAAGAGGATTCCCGACCCCGTCGACCTCAACCAGGTCACGCGCTATTCCTGCGCCAAGCGTCCCGCGCGGACCAAGATAAAGCGGTTCGGCTTCCCGCTCAAAAAGACCGGTGGCGACTTTTTTGAATCTCTCCCCGGGTTTTTGAAAGCGTCGGAACTGAACGAGTTCATAACGCTGGTAGCGCGGGCGCGCCGGAAGAATCATCCCTTCCACCTCCTCCTGGGCGCGCACACCATCAAGGTGGGACTGTCTCCGATCATTATTGACCTGATGCAGCGGCAGATTGTAACCGGGTTGTCCTTTAACTCGGCCGGTTTAATCCATGATTTGGAACTGGCTTTCCAGGGGGAAACCTCCGAGGATGTCCAGGCGGGGTTGGAGGACGGATCGTTCGGTATGGTCGTGGAGACGGCGCGGATGTATGCGGCCGTGTGTGAACTGGCCGACACCAGAGGTATCGGGCTGGGAGAAGCCGCCGGGTTGTTCATCAATGCTGAGAAAGCGAAGTACCGGGATTATTCTCTCTTTGCTTCGGCGGGCCGGCTGGGCCTGCCGGCGACGGTACATCTGGGCGTGGGTACTGACACGGTGGCGCAGCATCCCGATTTCGACGCCGCCCTGGCCGCGGCGGCATCGCATATTGATTTTCGGATTCTGGCCCGCCTCTGCCAGGCGGTGGACCGCGGCGGAGTGCTTGCCAATATCGGCTCAGCGGTTATATTACCCGAAGTTTTCCTGAAAGCCCTGACCGTGGCACGGAATTTGAAGAAAGGCAAAAGCCGTTTGACAACGGCTAATTTCGATATGATCATACACTACCGTCCGATGGTGAACGTGGTGACGCGACCGACTGTCAAGGCCGGCCGTGGTTTCAACTTCGTCGGCCATCACGAGATAATGATTCCCTTGCTTGCCTGGGGATTGAGAAGAAGCTGCAACCTGTAGAATTGTCGCGGAGATAGTCATGGCCAAGATAGTCGAATGTGTCCCCAATTTTTCCGAAGGCCGTCGCCCGGAAGTTATTGACGCTATTTGCAATGCGATCACCTCGGTAGACGGCGTCGTGCTGCTTGATAAAGAAATGGATTCTGACCACAACCGGGCCGTCGTAACTTTTGTCTGCCATCCCAAGGACGCCGTGGAGGCCGCCTTCAGAGGTTACCAGAAGGCCGCGGAATTGATCGATATGACCACTCACCAGGGAGAGCATCCCCGAATGGGAGCCTGTGATGTCTGTCCGTTCGTCCCCATATCGGAAATGAGCATCGAGGATGCGGTGGAATTGGCCAACCGGCTGGGCAAACGTGTGGGCGAGGAACTGCGAATTCCGGTCTATCTTTACGAGGACGCGGCGACGACACCCAAGCGCAGGAACCTGGCCAAGGTCCGCCAGGGGCAGTACGAAGGTATCCGTGACAGTATCGAAAAAGATCCGGCCCGCAAACCGGATTACGGTCCGGCCAAAATGAACCTCAAGTCAGGCAGTACCGCCATCGGGGTGCGTTTTCCGCTGGTGGCCTTCAATGTGTACCTGGGCACCAACAAGAAATGGATCGCCGATCGCATCGCCGACGCCGTGCGCAGCCTTAAAGGCGGCTACCGGTTCGTCAAGGCGCTGGGTTTCGAGATCAAGGAGCGCGATCAGGTTCAGATTTCGATGAATTTGGTCAACTACACCAAGACCCCGATTTTCCGTGTGGTGGAGACGATAAAGTCCGAGGCTGCCCGGTACGGTGTCAATGTAACGTCGGCGGAAGTCATCGGTCTGGTGCCGCTGGACGCCATGCTCGACGTGTGTGATTTTTATCTCCGCCTGGAGAACTTCTCGCGAGCGCAGGTGCTCGAGCAAAAACTGCAGGACGCCGGTACGGCCGGTGCCGCGCCGGAGACATTTTACGATGAAGTGGCATCGTCGGCCCCGGCCCCGGGCGGCGGCTCGGTGGCGGCTTCGGCCGGCGCTCTGGCAGCAGCCCTGACGGCAATGGTCAGCCGTCTGACGGTCGGCAAAAAGCAGTATGCCGGGGTCAAGGCCGAAATCTCTGAGGTCCGCGACAAGGCCGATGAATTGCAGGCGGAGTTGACCCGGTTAATTGATACGGACAAAGAAGCCTTCAACAAGGTTATGGAGGCGTTCAAACTGCCGAAAAGCACCGACGAGGAGATGACCGCCCGTGATGAGGCCGTCGAGGCGGCCAACAAGGAAGCGGCCTCGGTTCCTCTGACGGTCATGAAGAAATCGCTCGAGGCCCTCAGGCTGGCTCAGGTGGTCGCTGAAAAGGGCAACGAGAACTCCATTACGGATGCCGGGGTAGCCGGACTGGTAGGTATGGCCGGTATCGAGGGAGCCGGATATAATGTGCGGATAAATCTGGGATCGCTGACCGATACGGATTTCATCGCCACCATGAAGAAGGAGGTTGCGGCCGTCATGAAGGAGGGTGAGGCGGTTGCCGCCAAAATCAGACAGCGCGTAGAGAGTATGCTATAGATGGGAAAATACATCGATCTGCACCTGCATACCATTTTCTCCGACGGTACTCGGTCCCCGCGGGAACTGCTGGAAATTGTTCGTGAGCTGAATCTTCGGGCCTTCTCGGTGGCTGATCATGACAGCCTCGACGGCTATCGCGCCACCGAAAAACTCCTCGTCGACGGTGACCCGGAGTTGATCCCCGGATTGGAGTTGTCCGTTTCCGGTGGTGGTGGCGACATGCATATTCTCGCTTACTGTGTCAACCCCGATGATAACGGCCTTAACAGGGCTATTGCTCAGTTTCAGACAAACAGGAACCAAAGAGGGGACTTGATGGTTCAAAAGCTGAACGGACTGGGTATCGAAATCACGATTGAAGATGTCGTCGCGTGTACCGATGGCGCCGCCATCGGCCGCCCGCACGTTGCCCGGGCTTTGCACCGGGTTGCGGCCGTGAGGACCTACGAGGAGGCATTTGAGAAGTATCTTGGCGACAATAAACCGGCCTACGTCCCCAAACAAAACTTCGCTCCGGACGTGACGATAGCTATGATTCACGAGGCTGGAGGAGTGGCGGTTCTGGCCCACCCCAACATCGATGCCGCATACAGCCATCTGGATAGGCTGGCGGGCATGGGCCTGGACGGTATCGAGGTATACCACCCATCCTGTTCCCAGCGTGACACCGACTGGTTTAAACACCTGGCCGAGAAACACCGTCTTATCGTTACCGGCGGTTCGGATTTTCACGGTATGGAGGACAGGTATGGCGCGGTTGGCTCCCAGAGGGTGCCGGCAGAACTCCTTGCCGCTTTGAAACAGCGAGCTCAACAGAAGAGGAACTGAAATTGAAAAAGCTTATCCTGATACTGCTATCAGCGTCTCTTGTAACGCCCCCGGGCGCTACCGGAGAAGAACTGACCCCGGAACGGCAGGAAGAGATCATCAAGAACTTCATGTTTGTTACCGGGCAGGGCGACCGCCAGCGCGTCACATCGCTGCGTCAGGAAGTCTCGGCTGGGCTGGAGGTCCCGCTCAAATGCGGTACCCCGGCGGTGTGTGACTTTGTCCTTAACTATAACCGCCTCGACAAGAATCTCTTGCTCGAGTTTGGAGCCGCCCCGGAATCACTCATTACGCGACCGGCTTTGACGGATTCCATCGTATCTCCCTCGGGCAAATTCATGATTCACTACACGACGACAGGAGACAACGCCGCCTACCAGTCCAATGTCACCGTGGGCGGTGTACCGGTTTACATCTTGGACGCAGCTGATATATTCGACTCGGTCTATAACAACATCATAAATGTGCTGGGCTATCCGCCGCCGCCGACTGATGGCTTCTACCCCCAGGGAAGCGGTGATGAATTCGACGTCTATGTCAGTAACCTGGGAGGCGCCGTTTACGGGCTGACCTGGATGGATTCCGTCTTCATCGACGGACCCACCTCGACCCGCGCCACGGCCTTCATGGAAATAGACAATGATTACCAGGAATTATCCATTTACCGGAACCGGCCGCTTGATGCCGTGAGAGTCACAGCGGCCCATGAATACTTCCACGTGGTTCAGTTCGGCATTGATTTCACCGAGGCCGAAGACGGTCGGCGTTACTGGATGGAGATGTCGGCCGTGTGGATGGAAGAGGAGCTGTATGATGCTATCAACGATTACTACTATTATCTGCCGGCCTTCTTCCGGGTCCCGGACGCTTCGATTCAGCAGTTCCTCAGTGCGGTGGACCTGCATCCATACGGGGCCGCCGTCTTTCCGATTTACCTGGAGGAAAAGTTCGGGGCCGACATCATCCGGGAGATATGGCTGCGATGCGACGAGCACGCCGGCCCGGATTTCCTCCGGGTCAGCCAGGACGTGGTCGACTCCGCCACCAGTGGGGCGCTCACCTTTGCCACCGTTTTCTCCGAGTTTGCCCGGTGGAACTACTTTACCGGCAGCCGCGCGGGAATAGCCTCCGCGGGTGCGGGTTATTCGGAGAGAGCGAACTATCCGGCCATTCCCGACAGCGTGATGGCGATACACCAGGAGTATCCCGTCTTTGTCCCGGCTCCCAAAAATCCGTATAATCCTCATCACAATGCCGCCATATATCTGAGATTTGAGGAGGTTGGCACAATTGTCGACGACATCACGTACTGGAGATGCAACGACGGCGCCTTCCCGGCGTGCAACGATTCCACGCAGGTTGTTGACACCAGCCTGGGCTACGACTTTTTCCATGTCGACAGCTTTATGAACGCAGGGGTGGGCCTTGATCCCAGCTTCAAGCAGCCATGGGGCGTGAACGTGATCTATCAACTCGAAAGTCAGCTTGATTCCTTTGAAGTCGAAAATTTCCTGTTGCCCGGCGAACTGGTACACTACCTTAATATCCCTAATCCCGAAGATTATCGCAGCATCGCCATGATATTCTCGCCGGCGTCGCATATCCGACTGAACTACAGTCAGTATTCTCCCATTGATTTGGCCTATTTCGTTTTTGACAAGGGTTTGGTAGATTCTGCCTACATAGGTCTCCCCGCCTCAGTGCTGACACCGTATCCCAATCCGGCGGTGCTGTCTGAGATGGACACGGATTCAGTATACTTCCGGTTTCAGGTGCCGACCAACGAGAGCAGCTACCCGGTGCTGGCCGGCACATACCTGGTAGTTGACATTTTCAGCATAGCCGGCGAATACCTGACTACGATAAGCACTGATCAGCCCAATCTGTTTCAGGGTAACTCCGCGCACGGCGAAGTTGTTTTCGGCTGGGACCTGAGAAATAAAGAGCGCCGGCCCGTAGCGTCGGGCGTGTACATCGCATATGCGCGGCTGTTTTCAGCGAAGAAGGATGGTCAGCTGTTAGCTGAAGATAAGGTTAAGGTAGCAGTAATCCGATGAGCAAGAGGTTGCGGCTTATCGCCCGCACAGCCCTGTTTTCCGCTCTGATATATGTCCTCTCCTGGGTGACGGCGTCCCTTCCCAACGTCAACCTGGTTTTCTTTGTCATTTTTGCCGCCGGTTTTCTGTGGGGAGGAGTGGTCGGGGCGTTGGTCGGAGTAATCGGTATGGGGTTATGGACGGCCTTTAATCCGTACGGTCCGGCTCTACCGCCGATAATGGTGGCTCAGCTTATTGGTGCCTCGGCCAGCGGCGTGATAGGTGCCTGGTTTCACAGATGGTACTATCCCCGAAGTAATCGCTGGGTACTGGCGGGAAAACTGGCTCTGGCCGCCGTGGCCTGTACGGTACTTTACTATCTTCCCGTCAACGCCGCCGATGCCTGGCTATTCAGGCCTTTCTGGCCGCGGTTTATCACCGGTCTCGGCTGGGTGGGTATCTCTCTGGTGTCTAACATTATCGTTTTTCCGTTGCTTTTTCGAGCCGCTGAGTATTTATATGCCAGGGAGAGTGCATGCAGGTGAAAACGCGGTTAATCATACTACTTACATTGACGGTGCTGGCCTGGTTACCTGTCCGCGCCCAGCCGCCCGACAGCAGCCGCATCCCGGTTCCCTCGGACTCTGTCGGTACACCTATTCCCGGGGAGGATACTCTCTCGGCCGCCCAGAAGGCGCTGGCCCGCTTTGAACAGAGATACAAGGACTTCCAGGAGGAGAAAGAGCAGCGCCTGCCAGCCTTGTCCTTCTACGACAGTTTGGTGGCCTATTACACTTCGGTCCGGCAAGACACCAGAGAGTGGGTTGACCGCTCCTTCTATCACGACGCCGGCGATTATTTCAGGTCCGAGCCGTCCTTTTTTGTTCTCGACCACCAGGTGACACCGATGCGGAAAACGGTGCAGCCGTTTGGGCTGTCCGGTGACCGCATGAACCTGATTGTCAACGGTACCCCCTTCGAGCCGTTTGAACACATAATTGAGCCGGACGGCCTGCGCGATCTCAACGACATACCCACGGCCCTCGACGATGAGATATATGTTCTGCCGGGAGGTGCCGGTTTGCTTTTCGGCGGCAGGCACGCCGTCGCCTCGCTGCTTACCCGGCCTCGCCGACCGCAATCCTCCACGCCGGAAACAGCCATCATCCACGACCGGGGCTCGTTTGCTTACAACTACACGCGCGGACGGTATTCACGAGTTTTTGAAAGCGGCCGCACGATAGACATGTCTATCGGCTACCGAAACGCCCTCGGTTTGACCAACAACCGCGAAGATGACAGCTACCATTACTACGGTGATATCTACTTTCCGGTGAAACCGGATGTCGCCATTGCCGCCACCGGTCAGCTATATGACCGAGGCGGGTCGTTTGCGGTCCGTCCGGAGAGGAACGGCCGGGCGGTGTTCCGCGACAAGTTCGACCGCAATCTGACAGCGGCCATTGACTTTCACAACGCCGACCACACCGCTCGAAGCCAGTTCGGCTACCGGCATGCGCGCCAGGGTTCCAATATCAGCAACGTCTACCGGGCATGGTACAACCTGACGGGTCACGATGTCTTCATAAATCGTGAGTGGATAAAGGGTCAAACCCTCTTCCGGATGCAGGCCGAGGGAGGATTCCTCCGGTACAATAACGGTTACGATGAGTTCGATCGTTTCTCGGGGCAGGCCTCTCTGTCGTTGGCCCGCCTCTCGTCGGGGCTGCGCTATGCCCTGATGCTCGGAGCCCGATGGGTGGAGGATTATGATTTTTTGCCCAGGGCGGCCGTCGTTGTCCTTCATGAGACGGAGAAGACGTTTTTCCAGTTGTCGGTGGGCTACTGCGAGCGCGCGCCT
>CBFCYQ010000078.1:0-11609 GCA_965602205.1 uncultured bacterium
CAGCGGGACGAGGCGGAGCGCAGTGCCGCCCATTATCTTGTCGAGTGCTGCGGGGGGTAGCCTGCAGCTCTTGATGAGGCGGTGCAGCTTGTCGTCGAAGTAGTCGCGCCCGAACAGGCAGCGGTCTTGATGTTCCAGGAGGAACTCCTTCCCCACTTCCAGGTTCCGGCTCAGCGCCCTCAGGGCGCTTCCGGCCGACAGGTCGCAGTAGAGGTTGGGGTAGGTGTCGAGGTACCGCTGCAGCCGGCCGCCGGGTGTCACCGGGCCGTTAGCACCCTCGGCCACAATCCGGCACCTGATCTTGTGGGCGTTTTCTTCCGTGACCTGGTTCTCCAGGGCGGCCGGAACCAGGATATCGACTTTGGCGTGCAGGACATCTGCGGGCTTTACTTTCCTGACACCGGGGAAACCCAGCACCGATTTGGTCTTTTCAACGTGCTGGATAAGCCTGGGAATATCGATTCCTTCAGGACTGTGAACGGCCCCGGTTACATCGGACACAGACGTAAAGCGTACACCCAACTCGTGAAGCAGCCGGGCCGAGATGGAACCGACGTTGCCGAAACCCTGGACCGCCGCTGTCGCCTGGGACAGATCGAGCTTGAGATGTCTGGCCGCCTCCCGGGTGGCAATCATCACGCCCCGACCGGTTGCCTCGTAACGGCCGAGCGATCCGCCGAGATTGATGGGTTTGCCGGTCACAGTACCGGGCACCGGATGGTTTTCTCTCATCGAATAGGTGTCCATAAACCAGGCCATCACCTGCGGGCCGGAACCGACATCGGGCGCCGGTATGTCCTGGTCCGGGCCGAACAGGTCGACCATGTCCCCCACGTAACGACGGGTCAGCCGTTCCAGCTCGCCGTCGGAAAGCTCCTGCGGGTCACAGATGATCCCCCCCTTGGCGCCGCCGAACGGGATATTCACTACGGCGCATTTCCAGGTCATCCAGGAAGCCAGCGCCTGCACTTCGTCCAGCGTCACATCGGGGTGAAAGCGAATTCCTCCCTTGGCCGGCCCGCGGGCAATCGAATGCTGCACCCGGTAGGCCGTGAACATACGGTAACCTCCGTCATCCATGCGGACGGGGAGATTGACGATAGTGCTTCTCCTCGGAACCTTTATGAAATCGAGCAGGTGCGGGTCAATCTGCATCTTCGCCGCGGCAGCGTCGAATTGCTTCATCACGTTTCCGAAAACGGAAATAGGAATACTGGTGTTTTTTCTCTGCACCACCATACGCGAGTGTTTCTTCTTGGCCGACCCGTTGGCTTTGGGTTTTGTACGGACGCCGGCCGTCTGCTTTTTAGGCATCGTGCTTATCTCTCCACTTCATGGTTATTTACTGCGAATTGAAAGCCCCTCGGAGTCACCATCATAATACCGCCAGAGACGGTCGGTGCCGGTTTTTATTCCGACTCGACGGGATCTCCGGATATTGGCGACAGTCGTGAAACGGTCTTCAAGATAAATTAAGTCCCCGGTCAGGTCGAGGCTGTTTTGCCTTCGGGTAAGCCCGAAAGACCGACAGAACTTGCCCGGCCCGCTGAGAAGGTCCAGAGGGTTCTTCTTCGGGGAGTTTTTCTGCATGATCTCCGCGCCGGACACCGGCTCCGCCGCGCGCAAAAGCAGCGCCGCCGGGGTGCCCTCCGGTTCGGTGACGAAGTTCAGGCAGTAGTACATGCCATAGATGAAGTATATGTAAGTGAATCCGGGCAGGCCGAACATGACTTCATTGCGTTTGGTCTTTCCATTCGCGGCGTGGCAGGCCGGGTCGTTCCGGCCGATGTAGCCTTCCACCTCGACAATCCTTGCCTCCAGCCTGCCGGCCGGTGCATGATAGACTATGTACTTGCCCAGAATCTCCGGCGCGACCTCGAGCGTCGGCCGGTTATAAAACGAGCGTTGCAGCTTCTTGTGTTTCTTTGGTGACATAAGAAACGGATCGCACTAATCATCGCATCCGGCGATAGCACTGGGAACCAGGGCGGTAGCGGCCTCGAAATCGAAACCCACTTCTTGCGGGCGGTGGGCATCGGAACCCAGGCGCACCACCTCTACGCCGGCTTTCTTGGCGGCGTTGATTATCTCCATCTGGGGATAATAATCGTTGCGGCCGTGCCGCAGGGCGGCAGTGTTGATTTCTATCCCCGTACCGGTTTCCAGCAGCGCCGAAAAGACCTCGTCAAGGTACGGCCGGTGGGCCGTGGCTACTCCGTCACCGTAATAACGAAAGGCCTTTCGTTTGTAATAGTCGAGATGGGCGACGGTGTCGAACAGACCCGTGCGGGCCGCTTTGATCACCTGCTGAAAATACAGGTCAAGGAATTGCTCCAGGCTGTAGATGTCAAACGAGCCCTTCTCGTCACCGTGCCCCCAGAGGCACTTATTGCCAAGCTGATGTATCCCGCACAGAAAATAGTCGAATTTATAGCGCTCTCTGATTCCGGCGGCAGCCTCCTCGGCCGCATCATGCCAGCCAAACTCCAGGCCCAGCTTGACCGACAGCCCCAGCGGATAGAAGCGCTCGTGAGCCGCCCTCACGGCGTCGACGTAGGCGGCCAGGTTGTCCGGGCCGGTCTGCTTTTTTTCACCGTCGATGCGGATATAGTTGTCGCTGTAGTTGATGGCAAAATTGGTGTCGTAGTGCGTCGTAAAGCATATCTCGGCCAGCCCGCGCTTCAGCGCCGCGAGGCAATAGTCGTCGACTGAGCCGACGGCATCGACCGAAAAGTCACAGTGACAATGATAGTCACTCACCCCTGCCAGGGGCAGCGCCGTAAGACTGTCGAATTCCGGCGAATCAGACAAAGTATCGTCCCGTCAAGAATGGATTGTCGTTCCGTTCGGCTCCAACCGTCGTTCGCGGGCCATGACCTGGATAACACACAATCTCATCCGGCAGTTTCAATATTTTTTCTTCAATCGACTCCAGCAGACGCCGGGAGGAACCGCCGGGCAGATCGGTACGTCCGACCGAGCCGTAAAAGAGCGTGTCGCCGCAAAACACCAGCCCCTGGCTTTCGTCCAGGTAACAGACGCCCGCCGGCGAGTGGCCGGGTGTCATGAGAACCTTGAGAGTAATACCGGCTATCTCGATGATCTCTTCATCGACGACCAGGTGATCGGGCACCGGCGCCACGATCGGCTGGCCCACCAGGGCCGAGACGTTGGCCGAGGGACTGGCCAGCACATCCTGCTCCCCCTTGCCAACGTAGACCGGCACCGGGAACCGCTCCTTGATGTCGGCGAGGGCGGCAAAGTGGTCGGCATGCCCGTGAGTGAGCAGAATAGCGCTGGGCGCAAAGCCGGCCTCGGCCACGGCGTCAAGGATAGCCTCGGGTTCGGCGCCCGGGTCTATTATAAGCCCGTCCCCCGTGCTTTCATCCCAGTAAAGGTAACAGTTGACCGCAAAGGGGCCGAGTTCAAGGGTATTGATCTTCATAGCAGATTAAAAAAGATAGACGATAACCGTACGATGTCAATCCATATTTCCCGGGGTCACGGCCGGACCGCCGGCGCGGGACATCAACTCGCCCCCGCTGAAATAACCGCTATTGTGAAAATAATCACTTTAGCCTTGCCTTTGGGGTTGACTCAGCTATATTATCTGCTTAGACTTGGCTTCTCAAAACGACCAGGTGAGACGGTTAAAATGATTACGGATTTGAAAAACGAACTACCGGATATAAGGGCCAGGCTCGAAAAACTAGCGAGGTATCTTTGACCTCGAAGAGCGCACAAAAAAGATAGCCGGGCTCGAGAAGAAGACCACCTTACCGGGGTTCTGGGATGACAATGCCGGTGCGCAGGTCATCCTCAAGGAAATCTCCTTGCACAAGAAGTGGGTCGAGTCACACGCCAGGTTCGTATCTGACCTGCAAGACCTTGAAGAACTTCTGGAAATGACCGATCGCGACGAGGCCGGCAATGACCTCAAGGAACTCCAGTCCCATTTAAATGAGTTGACGACCGCGCTGGCCGAGTTTGAGTTTTCGACCATGCTGTCGGGCCCCGATGATTATCGCGACGCCATTTTGAGTATCCACCCCGGCGCCGGCGGCACCGAGTCCCAGGACTGGGCCGATATGCTTTTCCGGATGTACAACCGCTGGGGTGAGCGCAAGAACTTCAAAGCTGAGTTGATCGACTACCAGCCCGGCGAGGAAGCCGGTCTGAAATCGGTCACTATCGAAATCAAGGGCGAGTACGCCTACGGCCTTCTCAAAGCGGAATCGGGCGTCCATCGCCTGGTGCGTATCTCCCCCTTCGACGCCAACGCCCGCCGCCACACCTCGTTTGTGTCCGTCCACGTATATCCGCTGGTGGAAGACAATATTGAAATCGAAATCAAGGACGAGGAGATTCGCGTCGACACTTTCCGCGCCTCCGGGGCCGGCGGCCAGCACGTCAATAAGACCTCCTCGGCCATCCGCATCACTCACATCCCGACGGGAATTGTCGTCACCTGTCAGTCCGAACGGAGCCAGTACAAAAACAAGGATTCCGCCATGACTGTGCTGAAATCGCGCCTGTACCAGCTGAAAAAGGAGGAAGAAAGCAAGCGGATGGAAAGATATGAGAAAAGCAAAAAGAAAATAGAATGGGGCTCACAGATAAGGTCCTATGTTTTCCACCCCTATAACATGGTCAAGGACCACCGCACATCGGTCGAGACGGGCAACGTGCAGGCCGTTATGGATGGAGACATCGACCGCTTTATCGAGGCTTACCTCGCTGATCCCGAGATAAACGTGAGCTGAAGGACACCGACAACAAGACAACCTTTGTAACTATAACTTGAGTTTCGCAACAGGAGCCGGGCATGAGTGCTTTATCAAAAATAAAAGAACGCGCCAGGGCCAAAAAACGCCGGGTGGTGCTGGCCGAAGGGTGCGAGCCACGCACCATTCAGGCCGCCAAAATGATCCTGGCGGAGCAGATCGCCGCTGTTACCCTGATCGGGGATGAAGGCGAGGTTAAAAAACTGGCCGACCAGAACGATCTCAATCTCGCCGACGTTACCGTCGTCAACCCGCCGGACTCGCCGGACTATGATGAGTACGTGGCCGACTTCATGGAACTGCGCCGGCACAAGAAAATTTCCGCGGACGACGCCAAAAAAGCCATCGCCATGCCGCTTTATTTCGCGGCCATGCTGGTCCGGCACGATAAGGCCGACGCCTCCGTAGCCGGCGCCATCAACACCACCGGCGACGTCATGCGGGCCGCCATCCAGGTGCTCGGGCTCAAAGAGGGCATCAGAACGGTGTCGAGCTGTTTCATGATGACGTTGCCCCGTTACCGCGATGAAGAGAACAAGGTTTTCCTGTACGCCGATGGTGCGGTAGTCCCCAACCCTAATCCGCAACAGCTGGCTTCGGTAGCCGTCTCGACGGCCCAGACGATGCAGAATCTTCTGGGAACGGAACCGCGCCTTGCCATGCTTTCTTTCTCCACCAAGGGGTCGGCAAAACACGCCGACGTGGATAAGGTTCTCCAGGCTCTGGATATACTGAAAAGTGAGCATCCGGAACTGAAGGTGGACGGGGAGTTGCAGGTAGACGCCGCCATTGTGCCGGAGGTGGCAGAAAAGAAAGCTCCCGGCTCCGTTATAGCCGGTGACGCCAATATACTTATTTTCCCCGACCTCGATGCCGGGAACATCGCCTACAAACTGACCCAGCGCCTGGCCAACGCCACGGCCACCGGTCCTATCATTCAGGGCCTGGCGAAGCCGGCCAATGACCTGTCGCGGGGATGTTCCGCCGAGGATATCGTGGACGTGGCCGCCATAGCCACATTAATGAAAGGATAGTCTTGTCGCCGTTCCGAGGGCGTGCCCGGGAAGGATGCGATGAAAGGTACAACCATCAATTATCCCTTTCGGTCGAACGCCTCCGGACCTGAGTAATATGAGTCTGTACCGGCAAAGACGAGTTGACACAGCCCGGGTAATAATGTTATCTTCACACTTTAAAACAGGTAACAGGCGGTGGGATGGCGCCGCCTTTATGCTTTTCTGAAGGAGTGCAAAATCGTGAGTCCCCTTGTTATCGTTATTATTGCCGTTGTGGTCGTGGCCGCGGCCATCGTGGTGATTGTTCTGAAAAACTATCGTAAAGTCGGGCCCAACGAGGTCCTTATTATTTCGGGGGGTAAGAAACGCTCGGTTAAGATGCACGATGGAACCACCCGTGAGGTCGGATACCGCATCCGTATCGGCGGGGGTACCTTCGTGAAACCGTTTATCGAGCAGGCGGAAATTCTGCCCCTGGAGATTATTCCGATGGATATTCAGGTGGAAGACGCCATTTCCACCAACGGCATCCGCTGTACGGTGCGAGGCACGGCGGAAGTCAAGATAGCCGGGGACGAAGGCTCCATCCATCTCGCGGCCGAGCAGTTCCTGGGCAAACCCCTGACGGACATCCGCGACGTCGCCCTGCGCACGCTGGAGGGTTCCTCGCGCGCCCTGATCGGCTCCCAGAATCTTGAGTCCATGAATAAAAACCGGAAGGAGTTTGTCGCCAAGGTCTTTGAGGATGTCGGCGCCTATTTCGCCAACATGGGTCTGAAACTGCTCTCGTTCAACCTCAAGGAAATTACCGACCCGTCCGGTTACCTGGAAGCCCTGGGTAAACCGCGCATCGTGGAGGCACGCCGTGACGCGGAAGTCGCCGAAGCCGAGGCCGCCCGCGATGCCATCATCAAATCGGCGGACGCTAAAAAAGAAGGAGATGTCGCCAAGATTCTGGCCGACACCAAGGTGGCCGAGGCCAACCAGGACTTCGAAGTAAAGAGAGCCGTGCTGCAGAAAGATCTCAACCGGAAGAAGGCCGACGCCGATTTCGCCTACGAACTCGAACGCCATAAGCTCAACCAGGAACTCACGGCCGAAGAAGCCAAAGTAAAAATGATCGTAAAGGATTCCGATATCGCGCTGGAGAAAAAGGAAATCGAACGCATCGAGCAGGAACTCGAGGCCGCCGTACGGAAACCCGCCGCCGCCGAGCAGTATCGACTGGAGGCGGAGGCCAAGGGTATGGCCGAAGCCAAGCGTATCCAGGGCATTGTGGAAGCCGAGCTTATAGCCAAGGTCGGCCAGGCCGAAGCCGAGGCCCTGCGTCAGAAAGCCCAGTCCTGGAACGCTTATTCCCAGCCGGCCCTGCTGCAGATGATGTTCGAGAAACTGCCCGACCTCGCGCGGGAGATGGCCGCACCCATATCCAAGGTCGAGAAGATTGTCATGGTTTCCAACGACGGCAAGCTGGGAACGTCCAAAATCACCGGGGAACTGGCGTCGATGATGAGCCAGTTGCCGACGGTGGTGAAGTCGCTCTCCGGCCTCGACCTTGAAGATTGGATCAGAAAACTGGCCGAAAAGGGCAAAGGCGAAGACAGCAAGACTCCAGAAAGCCCGTCATCGACGAGCAGTCCGAACAAGGGATAAGAGATGATTTCTAACAGGATTGGGCGGCTGGAGCTTTCTCCGACCCTGCGTATCAACGCCAAGGCCAAGGTCATGAAGGCCGAAGGCGTCGATGTCATCGATTTCTCCGTCGGCGAACCCGATTTTCCTACGCCGTCGGACATCAAGGACGCCGCCAAAAAAGCCCTCGATGACAACTTCACCGGTTACACGGCCAATGACGGCATTCCCGAATTGAAAGAAGCCATCCGCAACCGGCTGCGCGAGGACCACGGCCTTGAATATCAAAAAAACGAAATCATCGTGTCGTCCGGCGCCAAGCACAGCCTGTATAACCTTTTCGTCTCGATTCTCAACCGTGACGAAGAGGTCATTATTCCGGCGCCGTACTGGGTATCCTACCCGCAACAGGTGCTGATGGTCAAGGGCAAACCGGTGATTGTGCCTACCCGTGAAGAGAACGGTTTCCGGCTGACACCGGAGCAGTTGAAGACCAACATAAATTTCAACACCAAAGCGATTATCATCAACAACCCGTGCAATCCCACCGGCGCCGCCTACCCCCGTGAGGAACTGGAGCAGATTTGCCAGATCGCCGTGGCCGAGGGATTGCTGGTAGTCGCCGACGAAATATACGAAAAAGTCATATACGGTGATTACCGTTTCACGTCGTGCGCTTCTCTCGGCGACAAAATAAGAAATCGCACCGTCATCATAAACGGCGTTTCCAAGTCGTACTCGATGACCGGGTGGCGTATCGGCTATGCCGCCGGACCGCGCGAGATCATCGCCGCCATGAACATCGTGCAATCGCACACGACCTCCAACGCCAATTCGATCGCGCAGAAGGCGGCCGTGGAGGCGCTCTCCGGTCACTCCTCGGAGATTAACCAGATGGTGGCCGAGTTCAGCGCCCGCCGCAGCTACATGCTCAGCAAGCTGAAGCGCATCCCGAATATTTCCTGCTACGAACCCCGGGGAGCGTTTTACCTCTTCCCCAACGCTTCGGCCTACTACAACAGTGAGTACGGCGGCATGAAGATTCGCAATTCCTACGGCCTGGCGTACTACCTGCTCAAGGAGGCGGCCGTGGCGGTGGTGCCCGGCAGCGCCTTTGGCGCCGAAGATAACATCCGGCTGTCTTACGCCACGTCGATGGAGTGCATCGAGGAAGGCACCGACCGTGTTATCGAGGCCATGGCGAAACTCAAAGAATCACCCAAGTACAAGCGGGTCGCCCTGCAAAATGTCATGACGCACCCGCGCGCGATAACCGAATCCAAGACCGATATCTCCGTCAGCGAGCGCGA
The DNA here is from genome assembly GCA_965602205.1 of uncultured bacterium. GTDB lineage: Bacteria > Zixibacteria > MSB-5A5 > GN15 > FEB-12 > DAOUUR01. Next base: position 8,743 of record CBFCYQ010000078.1, read on the forward strand.
CGCCATCGTTCAGGAAGCCGAGGCGGCTCTCCCTTATGATCGCTACTTCGAGTGGAACGCCAACATCAACGGCATCATAATTCAACTGCGCACCAATGACCCCCACCTGTACGACTTCTGGGTGGAAAACTGGTACCCGGCGACCCTGGAGTCGGACCTGGAGCCGCACGGTATCATCTACGCTGTCGACGGCGTGCCCGGCCGCACTCCTTACGGTTATTACAATCCCGAGATGCGGACGGCGGTATTGTTCAACACGACCTATTACGGGCAGGTCCGCAGTTGGGCTCTGGCCATGGTGGCTCAGGCCTCCGAACGGCTGCTGGACGTCCATGGCATGCGGGCGGCCTGCCTGGACTATAGTGGTCACGGACTGGCCCTGATCGGTCCCAAGGGCCTCAAGCGCGGCGCCACCTTCTTCCGCCTTCTGGAAGACGAGGAGGCACGGTTTTTGACAGATGATTGGGTCTTCGTCCGCTACCGGGGCAACGAGGCCGTGGCTGATGCACCCGAACGAAAATTCTATTTCAAGACCGGTATCGCCAGGTCCTTGCCGCATTACGCGCGCGTCTTTGACCGCAGCAAATGCGAAAACGTCGTCACCAAACGCTCCGACTGGACGAACATGAAAGAGCTTGGCGACGAGTGCCCGCTGGACCTGGGCGAGCCGTACTGCTACTGGGGATCCAAAAACTCGCGGGCCCTGGTGGATCCGGCCTGGATAGGCGGCCCCGACAAGTACGTCAAACGCTCCCGACTGAAAACGGTCGTGCTGCTCTGCTACGAACCCAACGCCCCGGCGGTAGAAAAACTCTCGGAGGCGGACGCGCTCGATTTCATAACCGAAGGCAAGTACCGCCCGCCGTCTGATGCGGGTATGGCTCCGTACCAGACGCAGCCGTTCTTCAACCCGTATTTTCTGGGTCTGTCGGCAGACGCGGAGGACTTGCAGCGCCGCAATTTCCACCAGTTGTTCCGCGTCGCCAGAGCTTACAAGGTGAACATCGCCGCGATTCCCTCCCCGGCGCTTAAGGCCCGGATTCGGGAATTGACGGAATAGGAGGTTGGATTGGCTAATACGTTGGGAATTGTGAAACCGGACGGTGTCCGGCGAAAACTGGTCGGAAAAATCCTTACCAAAATAGAGGACGCCGGACTAATCATCCGGGGCTTGAAAGTCCTCAAGCTGACAAAGGTTGACGCCGAGAGGTTCTACGCCGTCCACGAAGGCAAACCTTTTTATAAACCCCTGGTCGAGTTTATGACGTCCGGGCCGATTGTGGTCATGGTTATCGGGGGGCACGGCTCCATCGAACGGTGGCGCGAAGTCATGGGGGCCACCGACCCGGCTAAAGCCAGGTATAATACCATCCGTCGCGAATACGGCACTTCGATTGAGAAGAACGTCGTGCACGGGTCCGACAGCCCGGAGACGGCCCGGACGGAAGTGGCCTTCTTCTTCCGCGAGGATGAAATTCTGCCCAAGGAAACAAAGTAAGATGTCTGAGTCTTTGTACAACACCCGCTTGTATGACCGGTTTAACCGCGATTTGCAGCGCCGCCTGAACGGTCCGAACATCAAGGATGTCAAGCTCGAGGATCTCCGCGAGCCGGCTATTCAGACCGGTATGCAGACGCGTTTTGGTTCGTGGGGCTGGCGCTCGTCGGTCTCCAGCCGCATTGCGGAGAAGACGGTGAATCTGGGCACGGAAAAAGTGCGCGAGTTCCACCTGTCCGACACGAAAAAGAAAATCATCACCAGGGCTCCCTCAGAACTGGATAAAGTTCTGCACCTGATGGAGACCCTTCCTTTCGTCCGTCTGCGCCGCCAGATGGGCGGGAACTCCGAGTATAACCCGATATGCAACCTCTATATGTCCGTGGCCGACCTCAAGAATTCCCGCCTGGCCTACATGTGGGGCAATACTATGGGGTCCCTCACCAAAGATCCGGGACCGGAGTTCACGCTCATTCACATTCCCGAGGAGCATCATATCAACCAGCAGGCGCTGGTGATGCCGGACTACGACCTGACGATGGTTATGGGTTCTGATTACATGGGCGAGGACAAGAAAGGCTTTCTGCGCAACGGCATGTATGCCGCTGATGCCCTGGGCATGCTGGGACTGCATGCCGGGACCAAGGTGGTCGTCATCCGCGATCCCAAAACCAACAGGTTGAAAAGATACGGTGTCTTCCTGTTCGGTCTTTCTGCAACGGGCAAATCCACCTGGTCGTGCCACCAGCTCGGCCTTAACTGGTCGAAGGGCGAACGCACGCTCGTGTGCCAGGATGATATCTGCTTTCTGAAGAGTGACGGCTCGGCCTACGGCTCGGAGTACAACTACTTCGTCAAGACGGACGTTGACTCCAAGCTGCAGGAAGCCATGTACAACTCGCTGGTGCACAAAAGCGCTCTCTATGAAAACGTCATGATTGACGCCGCCGGCCAGCCGGACTTCCTCGATGAAAACCTGTGCGGCAACGGCCGCGCCGTCATTATGAGAAAACACCTCAAAATAAAGCACGGCCACGGCCCGTTTTCGATGAAAAGCATCTGGTATTCTTCGCTGAATCTGCCGCCGCTTGATGAACTCGACGGGCTCGTCTTCGCTTTCATTACCCGGCGCAATACCATTATGTCTTTCGCCCAGCGGCTCACCCCGATGCAGGCCGCGCTGGCCTACCTCTGGGGCGAATCCAGCCACAGCTACGCCTCCAACCCCGCCAAGGCCGGTGAGTCGGTGCGCACCGTGGGAACCGATCCCTTTATTGTCGGGTCACGTGGTCACAAGGTAAATCATTTTTACAGAATCATCATGGATCTGGTCGATGACATTCTGCTGGCAAGCGAGGACGCGATCATC
>CBFCYQ010000079.1:0-11561 GCA_965602205.1 uncultured bacterium
ATCCTCAGCACGAATTCTCATCTGTCGGCTGACCAGGTGATGGAACGGGTGCGGCCGGGATGCCCCACGATTTCCCGGGCGACCGTCTATAACACGCTCAATCTTTTGGTGGAGAGGGGGCTTTTGAAAGCGCAGATCCTCAGGGAAGGGATGGTGGTATTCGATTCCAATGTCAAGCGGCATCACCATTTCATTGATGAAAACACAGGGAACATATACGATATTCCATGGAACGCTCTGAAAGTGACAGGTGAAAAAACCCTGAAAGGCTTTCAAGTCCGCGAACTCCAGGTCGTTCTGCGGGGCAAAAAAAAACGAAAGTAGTCTGTTTGAGTTTGTAACAGGCAAGGTCCCCTATTTGATTTGAACGGAGTGGGCTTTTTATCGGGGGAAAAACAAAACGCGGATAATCACACAAAATAGGAGGAAAAACGATGCCGAAGAAGAAAACACTGACGACATCGGCTGGTATCCCGATCGCGGATAACCAGAACGCCCTGACCGCGGGGCCGCGCGGTCCGCTACTGGTTCAGGATTGGCAGTTGTTCGAGAAGCATGCCCATTTCAATCGAGAACGTATTCCCGAGCGGGTAGTGCATGCCAAGGGATCCGGCGCCTATGGAACCTTAACCGTCACCCATGATATCACCAAATACACCAAAGCCAAAATCTTCTCTGCCGTGGGTAAGAAAACCGATTGTCTTCTTCGGTTTTCAACCGTCGCCGGCGAACGCGGGGCAGCGGATGCCGAACGCGATGTCCGGGGTTTCGCCATGAAGTTCTACACGGAAGAAGGGAACTGGGACCTAGTCGGCAACAACACGCCTGTCTTTTTTGTCCGTGATCCCTACAAGTTTTCGGATTTCATCCATACCCAAAAACGGGACCCGGAGACGAATCTGCGCAGTAATACATCTCAGTGGGATTTCTGGTCACTGTCACCGGAGAGTTTGCATCAGGTCACAATCCTTTTTTCCGATCGAGGGCTACCGCGCAGCTATCGCCACATGAACGGCTACGGCAGCCACACCTACAGTTTCGTCAATGCCAAGAACGAGAGATTCTGGGTCAAATTCCATTTCAAGACCGCGCAGGGCATTGAATGTATGACCGGCGAAGAGTCAGAGGCTATTATCGCCAAGGATCGGGAGAGCCACCAGAGGGACCTCTTTGAGACTATCAAAAAGGGAGATTTCCCGAAATGGAACGTCAAGATTCAGGTGATGACCGAACAGGAGGCGGAAAAAACGTCATATAACCCGTTCGACCTCACCAAGGTCTGGCCCCACGGGGAGTTCCCGCTGATCGATGTCGGCGTGCTGGAGTTGAATCGCAATCCCGAGAACTACTTTGCGGAGATAGAGCAATCCGCGTTCTCTCCAGCAAACGTAGTCCCCGGTATCAGTCACAGTCCCGACAAGATGCTCCAGTTTCGCGTCGTTTCATATGCTGATGCCCACCGCTATCGTCTGGGCGTGAACTATGAGAGTCTGCCGGTCAATCGTCCTCGCGGCGAGGTCAACACGTACCACCGCGACGGCTCGATGCGCTTTGACGGCAACTATGGCGGCGCTGTCAACTACGAACCGAACACCCGGGGCGGACCTGTCGAAGATCCTCGATTCAAGGAACCACCTTTGAAGATCACGGGCGATGCCGACCGCTTCGATCATCGAGAGGGTAACGACGACTACACCCAGGCGGGCAACCTCTATCGACTTATGCCGAACGAGGAACGTCAACGACTGCATAAGGCGGTCGCCGGTGCTATGTCCGGGGTGCCGAGAGAGATCATCGAGCGACAACTCGCACATTTTGCAGAAGCCGACAAGGCCTATGCTGCGGGCGTGAAAAAGGCGCTCGGGTGGTGATAACCAGCGATGGTAGATGGGTGGGGCAGGATCTCATTTCCTGCCCTTTCTATCGTTACGACAACGCAGCCGGAGCAGCTGATTACGTGCGCCTCATACGAATAAGGTTGGTATCTGTGGTACCATCATAATCCCTTGATGGTCGCAGGGATATAAATATGCGGCTTCGACCTGACGCTTGACAAACTTCTGCGGTTTTGCAGTCCGCGTTCTTCATTAGCTTCACATATGCAGGTGAGACTCGTTGGCGAATAATGAGCGAGGGGCGCTTGCCTGCAGGGTGACGTGTAACTTTTGCCTTTTCCTTTCGTAGCCAGTACTAATACGCCAATCCAGGACATTTTTCCGCTGATTTGCCGGCATCCATTTACGGAGGAATCCATGAGACGCCGTGTGATCTTTCTAATTGTTCTCTTGTCTGCTGTTCAGACCGCAAGGCTTGCGGACAGCGGGGTCGTGCCGCGGTTCGAAGTCGCGCCAATTCCGGAGGAAATAGCCCCGATGACAGGTAATGTTGAATTTGGATACCTGGTCGTTTAAGAGAACAGGAATATTGCGAAAGGTCCGGTCAAAAAATTTGCTGTGATGTTTGGAAAAAGCCGTAGCAGCAATCCCAGGCCCGACCCGGTCATCTTCACGGTCGGCGGACCGGGTGTCATCTCTACAATGCGAGGCGGACGAGATCTGGATAGCTGGCCTTTTCTCGATGATCGTGACTTCATTTATTTCGAACAGCGTGGTGCGCAATATGCCCAGCCCAGCCTGGCCGGTCCTGAGATAGACTCTGTGATGCTGGCCGGTATCAAAGAATCTACCAATGCCAGGCCCGCACGTGCCGAACTGATCGCGGCTGTTAAGAGAATGAAACAGAGACTAACTGGTGAGGGGATTGATCTTTCCTGCTATAGCACCAGGGTGAGTGCGGCAGATATTGAAGATTTGAGAAGGGTTTTGGGCATTGAGAAATGGAACCTGTATGGCGTCTCGTATAGCTGTCGCTTGATGCTCGAGGTTATGCGAAGATACCCCGAAGGAGTGCGAGCGGCTATACTTGATTCGCCTTTGCCACCGGACGCTTCCTGGGACGAAACCTCAATTGAACGCTACTGGAAAAACTTTGTGAGGCTGGCTTCGGCATGCGAGGCCGATGCGGCAGTCAGGTCAAAATACCCCGACCTGCAAAATCGCTTCCTTGAGTTAATCAGAGAGGCGAACGACAACCCCCTGGCCGTAAGCATCAGCCACCCCCGGACAGGTCAAAATGTTACCGTCGAGCTTGATGGAGAGGGACTTTTTCATCTGGTAGCCGGATATATGGGAAATGGTCAATATGTTTACTCATTCCCCCGCAGTATTCACCTGATATGTGATAGAAACCCCGAAGTCTTGTCCTACTTTGCCCAGGGGATGCTTTCTCCACCACAGTATGCATGGGGGATGCGCTATTCCGTCTGGTGCAACGAGGAATTTCCTTTTGAGGATTTCAGCAAGTTCAGTGCCCGCCGAAGCGTGCCGCCGCCACTGGATGAACTGAGTTGGACCATTGTCGAACCGGAGATATACGACATCTGGCCGAGGCGCGCCGTGGATACGCTGGACAATCAGCCCGTGTACAGCGACATTCCGAGTCTGGTCACCAGCGGTCAATTCGATCCTGACATACCGCCCCAATGGGGACAAAAAGTGTGCAGTACACTATCGAATGCTCACTATATCGAATTCCCCGGTCAGAGTCATTTGCCGCTCTTTGTACATCCCTGCGGTAAATCACTGGCAATTGAATTTCTTAACAACCCTGATACAAAACCCGGCGAGGACTGCCTGTCCAGGTTGGGGCCGTTCAAATTCTATTCGGGAGACTAGCTAATGGATTTGGTGACAGTTATATGGCGGCCCCGCCCTCACTCTCCCCAGACTTCTGTGAGCTTTCGTATTTCGATCCGGTTGGACTATGCTGTCATCGGCAGAACACGCTGGACAGTAATCAATTAACGGCAATGATGCGAAGCGGCCTGACACCATCTCTGGCAGTCGGCACAAATTGAAGTCACTCCACCGTCGACCCGTTGACTTCCTCCCTTAGACATCTCACTGATTCAGTAGTGTTTTCTCAGCTGTTATACGGCCACAAAAGCAGTATGCTCGCAATCGGCGATATGTGTTGGAGTAACGGCTTATATACTCTACATTGTAACACGAAATGTTAGTCGTACTTCGGATACTGGCTGTGCTCTGCGCTCAGACACCCCGGATCACCGGACACTGCCGGCTTGGCTTCACAATCCCGATCTCGACTGGCAAAAAATATTTTCCAGCGAAAGAAGGAGATAGAACGATGAGTGTTGCCGAATATTCCCTTGGCGCGTTTGCCGCTGCTGCCATGATGCTGAGTATGAGCCTGGTTTCCTGCTCTGATAAACCGACCGAACCGGCAGTAACTAAGCGGTCTTACAAGATAGCCTATGTTTCTATAAGTGACGGAAGCTACGGCGTTTTCACCATGAACAATAACGGTTCGGGTCAGAAGAGACTCACGGCTAACAGCCGTAGCGTTCCACATATTTCCTGGTCGCCCGACGGCTCCAAGATTGCATATACGTCCCAGCAACCTCCTCATGATAACCTATATGAGATCTACGTCGTACGAGCCGACGGTACCTTCCCGACGAGACTGACCATCAGCTCTCACCTTGCGGGTGAGGTTGAAGCCCGCCCAGTCTGGTCGCCGAATGGTTCAAAGCTGACCTTCCAGTCCTATCGAGACGGCAAGTCTGAAATCTATGTCATGAATGCCGATGGATCGAATCAGACAAATGTGACTCATGATCCGAACCACAACTATGATCCTGTCTGGCGGCCGGATGGCATGGGCGTGACATTCGTTTCCGCCAGAGATGATAGGGATAGAAGGTATGAGTTGTATTTCGTTAATACCGACGGAACAATGCGAGAGATTGTCGGTCTAACATCATACGATTCCCTGAGCAGCCCTTTCTGGTTTCCCGTCGGATCGACCATCGGTTATCTTTATGTTGACCAAAGCAGTCAAGTTGTTGGGCCCGTGGTCTGCACCCTGACGCCTGGTCACATTGTCTGTCAAGGGGACTACTTCGGCGCGCTCTACACCGCCGGTAATGTCACATGTCCCGTCTGGTCACCCGAAGGCTCTAAACTGGCTTTCGTTTCGAACGCCGAGGGCAAAAAGGATATCTATGTCGCGAACACTCGTAGTTCCAGCGAGAGCCCAAAGAGACTGACAAGCAGCCTCATGGGCGAAGGAGCCACTATGCCGGCCTGGTCGCCTGATGGCGCCGAGATAATCTTTACCGCCGACTGGACAGGCAATGCCGAAATCTACATTATGAACGCCGACGGCACCAATGTGAGGAGGTTGACGACCAGTTCCGGTTCAGCATATCCCACCTGCGCGCTGAGTGAGTATTAACATGGATAGGTAGAAAGAAAAGACCATAATGGCGGGGTTGACGACCCGGCAGCCAGGCCACAATTGACACTCCAGGAATTTCGATGGCAGGCAGTACCGCAGACAATGCTACTGTGATGAGAACAGAGTTCCCTGAGAAAGTCAGCCGCTTAACCTTTGGCTCGGCCCAGAAAATTGTAGACACTGATGTAGGTAACCGGGATAAGGATCAGCGTGATCGTGGTAGAAACCATCAATCCTCCAATCACCGCCCTCGCCAGAGCGGCCTGGATTTCTCCGCCGGATCCGCCGCCAAAAGCCAGCGGCAGCATGCCCAGAATGGTCGTGCCGGAGGTCATTAGAATCGGCCGCAACCGCCGCCGGCCCGACTGAATCACAGCATCATTGATATCCAGTTTCTGTTCGCGGCGCATCAGGTTAATATAATCGACCATCACGATGGCGTTATTCACCACGATTCCGATCAGCATTATGACTCCCATCAGGCTCTGTATATTCAAAGAAGTCCCGGTCAGCAGCAGAGTGGGCACGACCCCGATAATTGCCAGCGGTACCGCCGCCATCACGATAAGAGGATCCAAAAAACGCTCAAACTGGGCCGCCATGACCATATAAATCAGGGCCAAAGCCATAATCACCGACAGCAGGAAATCCGTCTGGGCCTTTCGCTGTTCTTCGTATTCACCGCTGAAAATCAGCGAGAAGCCCTTGGGCAGGGGGAAGTCATAAAGTTTCTGCTGCAATTTATCGACGACATTGCCAAGTGGTGCCCCGCTTTCGAGATTGGCCGTGATATATGTCACGCGCTGACCGTCGATCCGCTGGATACCAGTGGGGCGGCGCTGCCGGCTGGTCGACACCAGAGCCGAAACCGGCAGGGTTTGGCCATCGGCAGTTCGCACCGAGACATTGCGAAGATCTTCCGTGCTCAGGCGGTCCTGCGGCTGGAGGCGCACCATGATGGGATATTCCTCTCCTCCTTCGCGGAAGACCCCCGCCCGCCCTCCCGCGATATTGGTCTGAATCACCTCTGCGACCTGATTGACGGACAGGCCCAATTCGGCGATTTTCTCCCGGTCGACGGTAAGATTTTGCTCCGGACGTCCCTCGCGCCGGCTGATCCGGACGTCGGCGATTTCGGGAACCCGTTCCATGATATTGCCGATGTCCTGTGCCAGCCGGTCGGCCATCGCCAGATCATACCCCCGCAACTCTATTTGCACGGCTTCCGCTCCTCCGGAGCCGAATAATCTCCGCAGCATCCAGAGGCCGGACTGAGCGCTAACTCTCACAGTCGCCCCGGGAATCTTCCCGACAACGTTCGTGCGGATGTGATCGGCCAGATCAAAACTGTTGACCGTCCGTCGGTCGGAATCATGCAGAGTTATTTCCACCTCCGCATCACCCGGACGGATTTCAACCGATATATGCCGGACCTGATCCATCGGAAGGATTTCCCGGACGATTGCCTCCATCTCATGAAGGTACTTGTTCACTACGGCGATATTGGTTCCCTGGGCCATTTCCAGGTCAATATCGATCTCATTGGCATCGGTCTGAGGAGCAAGCTCAACCGGCAAAAGCCCCCAAAGGAACACGGCTGTGATTAACAGCGTTCCCGTCGCTGCAAAAACGATTTTCTTACTCTTAATAGCCTTAACTATGATGCGCGTATAAATCGCCTCCAACCGCTCGGTCCATCTGGCAGTCCGGGGACGCTCCTTTGTAGAAGCTTTCCCGTTTCCATTGACGGTCAGAAAGCGGCTGCCGAGCATGGGCACCAGGGTAAGCGCCGCGAGAAGAGAACAGAGCAGTGCAAAAACCACTACCAGGGCCAGTTCCTTGAATAACATGCCGGAAATAGTCTGCATGAATACAACGGGAAGGAAGATAACCGAAGTAGTCAGAGTCGAGGCCACGATCGCCCCACTGACCTGTTTGGTTCCAATGAGCGAGCTTTCCTCGAGCGTTTTGCCCTGCTCCCTGATTCTGACGATATTCTCCAGAACCACAATCGAATTATCAACCATGAGCCCTATCCCCAGCGCAAGTCCGCCAAAGCTCATCTGGTTGAGAGAAATGTCATTGAAATAGAGGACGCCAAAGGTGGCGATAATCGAGATTGGAATCGATAGTCCGATGATAAAGGTGGTGGAGCCGTTTCTCAGAAAGATGTACAGCACGAAAATCGCCAGCAGTCCACCCCAGACGGCGGCCTGTTTGACATTATCGATGGCACTCTGTATGAATTCACTCTGGTCGATTACCATCATCAGATCGATATCATCGCGCTCGCGATCAATCTGTTCCATGACGGCCCGGGCCGCTTCCGCCACCGCCACGGTGTTAGCCCCGGACTGTTTGCGGATTCCCAGGCGAATCATCGGACGGCCGTCGATTTGCACGATCCGGTTGATATCTTCGAACCCATCCACAACTTCGGCAACATCGCCGACCCTGATCGGCTTGCCATCGACTACCGTTATTATAGTGGCGGCAATCTCTTCCAGAGACTGAAATTCCCCCTGGGTACGCACGTATATGTCGCTGACACCTTCGCGCATGTCTCCGCCCGGAAGGGTGATGTTTTCCCGCAGGAGGGCTTGCCGGACATCGGTCGCCGAAAGCATGCTGGAGGCCAGGCGATCTCGTTTAAGCCGGATCTGTATTTCACGATAAATCCCGCCCCAGACATCCACCGATCCAACCCCCGGAATCTGCTCGAAACGCTGCGAAATTTCCCGCTCGAGAAGCCGCGTCAGTTCGTCTATGCTGCGGTCGGATTGAGCTCCGAGAATCACTACCGGGAAATTATCGGGATCGAACTTCCACAGGCGCGGCGGCTCGACTTCGGGAGGGAAATCATCTCGAACGCGATCCAGGGCGGCCCTGACATCATTGGCGGCGGCATCAATATCCGTACCCTGAGTGAACTCCAGCGTCACGCGGCTCCGTCCCTCCTGCGACCTTGACCGGACTTCTTCGATATTGGGCACGCTGGCAATGGCGTTTTCGATCCTGTCGGTGATGATCGTTTCGATCTCTTCCGGACCAACATTCGGGTAGCTGGTGGAGATAGAAAGCAATGGATACTCTATGGGAGGCAGCAGGTCGACCGGCAGAAAGCGGAAACCCATTATTCCCATCACGATGATAATTAAGAACACCATGGTGGTGGCAACCGGACGATTGACAGCTATTCTGGTAATATTCATAGCTCAGGCCTCTGTCTGGGTAGTCTCAGATTCCGGGCACCGTGGTATCTTTTCCAGCTGCCTGCCGCCTTTGCATTATTTCCCGCAAAAGGTCTTCGCGCTGGAGATTCTGAAGATGCTCCACCCAGGCCCAGTCAATCGGGCGCACTCTGGCCTGGCCCGATTCCCCGCCAAAAAGATCCTGACCGATGGTCACCACCCAACTGCCCGGTTCCACACCGCGAATTCCGGCGCTCATTCGCCCTTTCGCGATGACTTCGACGGGAACGAAATCGAACGGAACCGGCTCGGTCAAACTACCACTCCCGCCATTCGTCAACGGTTCCACCGGGATCCGATTCAGGGTATCACGGCTGACGTATACGCCGGTCGCGCCGGATAGAGGGCTGTCGTACAGGGCGCTCATGGGAATCAAGGTGGCTTGCTCACTTTCTCCGTAATAGACGTCCACGGTAGTGAACATGCCGGATTTCAGATGATGCCCGGGATTGGCTAAATCGATTTCGGCTTCAGTGCTATGAGTAACGGGGTGAAGGAATGGTGAAATTCGCGATAGAGAGGCGGTCACAAGCCCTGATGGTAGATTAGCGGCCTGGATTTCCGTCCGCTGACCGACCTCGATATAATTAAGCATACGATCGGTCAAGACAACTTCCACCCGAACACTGTCGAGCTGTCCGAGCATGAACAGACGGGTACCGGGGCCGACCGTCATTCCGACTTCGGCGTTACGGTTTCCGATTGCGCTGGCTACGGGTGCGCGGATTACGGTCTGTGCCAGGGCTTCTTCCCGCTCGGCAACTGTGGCCAGGGCCTGCTCGACACGAGCCCGGGCCAGATCCACGTCGGCTTCGGCTGAGACCGCCTGCGTTTCGATCGCCTCGAGTTCGGCTTCGCTGGTCAGACCTTTCGCCGCCAGGGCCCTGGCCCGCTTCAACGCTGCTTCCATCTCCTTTAGTCTGGCCTCAGCCTGGCGGGCTTGGGCTTGCACTACCCGGTGTGCCGCTTGAGCCTGTTTCAGTCGCTCTTGAAACTCTTTATCCCGAAGGCTTATCAGCGGTTGGCCCCGACGGACTTCGTCTCCATTCTGCACATAAACGGCTTCAATAACCCCGCTGATTTCCGGGAAGATCTCGACCTGATTCCTCGCTTTAACCACACCGCTGAGACGTTCTGTCAACGGCAGAGAGCCGTCTCTTGCCTGAACCGCCTCCAGAGCCGGAATCAGCCGATTGCGGCCGTTGCCGCTTTCGTTCGATCCTCCGGAACACCCGAAGAACAGTAACACACCACAAAGGAGAGTTGTTAAGTAATCGCTGCGTCGTTTCTTCACAATTGTCTTTCGTTCTCTCGTTGCCGGCCCTAGTCGCAGGAGGGACTGTGGGAGTGGGTTTCTCAGAAGCGGTTTTGGACCCATTCCGGCTTGTGTCTGGTCTCTATCTTACCTCGATCCCGAATATCAGTTCCTTCGGACCCATAATTAAATGGTCTATTCAAGTCCATACACCCTGTGGATATGCGGAATATAGGGAGAGGGTGAAATATCATCTATGGTGAGTTCTTTATTATCGTCGCTATTCGACCGCCCAAGTTCAATCTGTGAGCCATCGCTCTGTTAATAGTCTTTAGACAAGATAACTTAGCCAGATGATTAAGTCAATATTTGCAGACAACTCCGGTCTCGTTTCAAGCAGGTTTACATAAAGCCGGCAATTTCGGTTCGACCTCGGTCCTCGGTGGTGGGCGGGAGTCACCGCAAGGGCGATAGGTAAGGGCCAGGCCGGTTTTTGGAGGCTGTATTCTTTCCGGCTTTCGTGAATCGCACCACTCGGCCCCCGAGTCTCACAGTAAGCTCAAATGCGAAGGCGTATGAACGGCCGTAAGACCACGGCTTCGGTCTGTTGAAGAGGGCGATTTCGGAATTCCGACCGGTCCCGCCCCGCCGGCTTGTCCGTGATAGTTGGGAAACTAGGCCCACCGGTTCATTCATGGCACCCAACATGTCATCGAATATCACTCGAGAAACATCTTGGATTTTACATAGAATAGGTGAATTGGAATTGGGATGTGAACAGAAATTCTATGTTATCTCGGTAGAGTTGGGGCTAGCGGAGTTTTCGGGAAGAAAGAAGCGGGGGTTGCCGTTACAATACACAGAACTTTTCGCTTCGACTTCCGCCTCGCATAGCCCCCCTGAGTACGCAAAACCGAGAATTTCTAAACCCGCTTCACAAGTCTGATTCCACCTTCAGACCAATAGAATCCTTCAGGATTCTGTTAAGAATCCAAACTTATCAGGTAACGGGAACTTGTTCGTTAAGCCGTAACGCTCGCCAAAAGACGTCACTCCAAATCGGGACTTTGAGACGTTTCTGTCCCGGCGCCCTTTACGTATTTATCAAACCACCGGAGTTGCTCCCAGAGCACGTGCTCCACACTCTCCCGGGCCCGGTAGCCGTGATCCTCAAAGGGTAGCAGCACCAGCCGGGCGGTACCGCCCGAACCACGAACCGCCTCGAAGAAGACCTCGGACTGAAACGTGAGCGTGCCCGGGTTGGAGTCGTCGTCGCCATGGATAACCAGGACCGGCTCGTCGACCTGGTCGGCGAAAAAGGTCGGCGAGACCTGAATGTAGACATCCCTCGCCTCGAAGAGGGAACGACGCTCGGACTGGAAGCCGAATGGCTGGTTAGTTTTGTTGTACGAGCCGCTACGCGCGATGCCGGCCCTAAACAGGTCAGTGTGCGCCAGAAGGTTGGCCACCATGAGCCCGCCGTGGCTGTGGCCGATTACGCCGATCCGCTCGGGATCTGCCACTCCCATATCGACGGCCTTGGCCACCGCGGCCTCTGCGTCGGCCACCAGTTGAGGCACGAAGGTGTTGTAGGTGGTCTCGGGATCGCCGAGCATGGGCATGGCGGTCCGGTCGAGCACTGCGTAGCCCTTGAGCAAGAAGTAGAGGTGGGATGCACCGTACAAACGCATGAAGCGCTGGGCCGAACCTCTGACCTGTCCGGCGGTGGTTGCGCC
>CBFCYQ010000080.1:0-11435 GCA_965602205.1 uncultured bacterium
GGCACTTACAGATACAAGACGGTCAGCCACAAACACCTCTTGACCGCTCCAGCCGCCGCAACGCCGATCAATGGCTGGTAATTATGTGTACGATGCCGACGACTACCAGGATCAGCACCAACAACGGCAGGAGACCGCCGATAAGCGTACCGAATATACCGAAGAAAATGCCAAGAAGACCTGACGCAACACCCAGAACCGCACCGACCGCACCCATCACGACACCCACAAAACTGCCGCAAAGGCCCAGCCCGAGACCCAGCCAGCCGCCTGTCAGGAACAGCACCGCAAACACTACAATCAAACAGATAAGGATAGCACGACCCATGGGATTACTCTCCTCCTTGCCTACCTGTCAAACTCGATGTGGAAATCCGTGTATTTTTTATACGAGCAGGCAATTGCCCGGGTTTCAGGTTCTTATCTTAAAACGCCGAGTTAGCTTCTAATCCGAAATTTGACTGGAAAACCCGGTACTCGACCGCGCCCGCCCGGCCTTCAAAAAGTCCTTTCGGCCTGGTCGCAAACTGTGTATTCTCCAAGTGGATATAACGGGGCTGCCGATCAAAACAGGGAACCGGTTTGGTGCAGCATGCCTCTTGCTTTTTATGACGGACGCTGGTCAAAGGAACCGCCGGCTTTGATTGGAACCGCTACCTAAAGGAGTGAAAATGAAGAAGTATCTCACGGTGCTTGCTCTGTCGGCCGCCCTGCTCAGCTCGGCAAGCCTTCAGGCCGCGGACACAAAGGTCAACGGCCGCGTCTACAGCAACTGGATGATGGACCTTACCGACGGCGCCGATAGTTACAACGAATTCGCCGTGTCTCGCGCCTATGTCACCGTCAAATCGAAGCTGTCGGATTACACCAGTGCCAGGGTTACCACCGACTTGAGGACCATCGAAGACAAGTACGACATAATCCTCAAATACGCCTACCTCGACTGGAAACCGGCCTTCGCTAGCAACCACGCCACTCTCCGCTTCGGCCTCCAACCCACTCCGTATATCGACGCCATGATCAAGCTCTGGGGTCGGCGTTATCTTGTAAATACCGCCGGTGATCTGGCCAAGTTCCTGACATCCTCGGATATGGGCGCTTCCGTCATAGTAGGCCTTGGAGAAAAATCTCGCTACGGCCTGGTCAGCCTGGCTGTTTTAAACGGTGCCAGTTACACCGAAGTCCAGGAACTTAACAAGCAGAAGGACATTAACGCGTTCGTTATGGTGACACCGCTGGAGAGCAACCCCCACCTCGAAAAAAGCGTCCTTGTGGCCCAGTATTACCGGGGCACACAGAATGAAGCCATCGAGGAAACCGAAGTCATCAGCGAGGATCTGCTGGATACCACCATGGTGCCCACCGAAGCTTCCGACTGGAAACGCGAACTGATGTCCGTCGGCGGTCTGCTGACCTACAACGGCACCGTTGATGTCGGCTTCGACCTGAACTTTACCACCCAGGGCAATGGCCCGGTCGACGACGAGGTCAGGAAAAACGTCATATCCGTCTTCGGCACCCTCTATCTGGACGCCCTGGCCGAGTCCGCTCCGATGCTGCGCACCCTGAACCTGTTTGGCCGCATGGACATGGTCGACCCGAACACCGACACCGATGATGACGGTAAAACCCTCATTATCGCCGGTGTCGAGTGTGCCCCCGTCAAGGGAGTCAAGGCCTCGGTCAACTATCGCACTACCAGCTTCCAGGATGACAGCGAGGACACCGAGAGCATGCTGTATCTGAATACTCTGGTCATGTTTTGACGGGAGCCACGGCAGGAGCAGTGGGAGAAAAGTAAGATGAAGCGATTTGTCGTCACGGCCCTGACCGTGGCTCAGCTTACGGACATCAACGCCGGCGCTGTTCTGAACGCTTGACCCCGCCCCGCATCTACCCTTATACTATCCTCCGGCTACAGGTGAACGACGACAGAGTGTTTTCCCTGACTCAATTGCGAGGCAAAAATGAGCGGAATAGTATTTCTAAGAACCAGCCGAACCGACAGGCTCAAAGATTTCTACCTCGACGAAGTTGGCTGTCAATTATGGCTCGACCAGGGCGATTGCATCATTCTCCGGCACGGTAACCTCCTCTTTGGCTTCTGCGAACGCGACGAATGCGACCGGCAGGGCCTGCTTACATTCTTCTATGACACACCCGAAGAGGTCAACACCATGTATCAGAAAATGCAGTCCGTGGCCGTCTCGCCCCCTGTTATGAACGAAAAGTACGGCATTTATCAGTTCTTTGCCCAGGACCCGGACGGTCGACAGATCGAGTTCCAGGCCTTCGACCATCCCGTTGACGCCTATCTGTCCGGAGAAAATCTCCTTTTGACCCGGCGCAGTATACGACGTTTCAAAGATTCCGAAGTTCCGGCGGAAGTCCTCCGGCAGGTGCTGGACATATCCCGCTTCGCTCCCACCTCGCGCAATTCCCAGCCGTACTACTTCAAGGTTATCAAAGACCAGGAAATTCTGCAGTTTCTCTCCCAAACAAGGGGTACCAGCAGCGCCCCCATCGCCCAAGCGCCGATGGCCATCGCCGTTTGCTCCGACCCGGAGCTTTCCAAAAGGCACATTCAGGACGCCTGCATCGCCGCGTATCATCTCCTCCTGGCGGCCTGGTTCTTCGGGCTGGGAACCTGCTGGATCGCGGCCATGGATCGGCAGGACGTCAAAACCAGGCTGGACATTCCCCAAAACCATTACATTGCCACGATTACGCCGATGGGGTACCCGGACCGACCCCTGCCGGAGGCTCCTCCCAGAAAAGAATTGGCCGAGTTCATACGGGAATGACCGGTTTCACCACCGGTAGTACAGACCGCCTGAGTTCGCCGGCAAACTTCTACTTGACATCCCGGTATTACAAAGTATTAATATAGTCTGATAAATGTAAGGATAACATGCCGTATTGGACCTATGGCACCATTAAAGAAGAAATCAGAGATTATAACCTTCAAGGTCGATGAGACGTTGTTCGAAGCGATGCGCGGCATCCCCAATCGCTCCAACTTCATAAGGGCGGCTGTACTGGCGGCTCTTGACAGCGTCTGTCCCTTGTGTAAAGGAAGTGGCATCCTCACGCCGCACCAGCGCGATCACTGGCAGGATTTCAGCCGCGATCACAGAATAGAACAGTGTACCGACTGTCTGGCCCCTCACCTGGTCTGCTCGCACAATTCGCAAAAATGACCTGCCGGGGGAATTCGCACTGACGCGCTCATGGAGTTTTAGATGATGCTGGGGCTGATTACAACAAAATCTTACCGCTATCACCACCGGTATCTTTTCGCCTGTGCCCTGGTTCTGCTGACCGGCACGCCGTCCCTGCCAACTGCCCGGCCGGCGCCTCTCAGAGTATTCGTCAGCATCGCGCCCCAGGCCTTTTTTGCCCGGGCGGTCGGGGGGGCCTCGGTTGACGTCGAAGTTTTGCTTCCCTCCGGGCAGTCGCCCGCGACGTACGAACCGACGCCGCAACAGATGGGACGTCTGACCGACGCCGACGTCTATTTCGCCATTGGGGTTCCTTTCGAGGAG
This sequence comes from uncultured bacterium, assembly GCA_965602205.1. Lineage (GTDB taxonomy): Bacteria > Zixibacteria > MSB-5A5 > GN15 > FEB-12 > DAOUUR01. The sequence goes on from CBFCYQ010000080.1 coordinate 3,546, forward strand.
CGGCTCCTGGAAAAACTCGGCGGTACTCTCAAACACCTGAAAATCGTTAGCACCATTGACGGCATCGCTCTGCGACCTATATCCGGTCACAGCCATGGATCCGGCAGCGAAAACCACGGCGGCAGACCGGACCCTCACACCTGGCTGGCGCCCGCTCTCGTAAAAATACAGGCGCGGAATATGTGTAATGCCTTGTGCCAACTGAATCCCGCCGACTCGCTTTTGTACGAACGGAACCGGGACGCTTTCGCCTTTTCCCTGGATTCTATCGATACGGCCATAAAGACTCTGCTGTCGCCGTTGCGCGGGAGAACCATACGCGTCTTCCATCCGGCCTATGGGTACTTCACCGACGCCTATGGCCTCCGGGAGACGCCCATTGAACTTCACGGCAAGGAACCTTCAGCTCGCCAACTCGCAGCCATTATCGAAGAGGCTAAGATCGAGGGTGTCAGAACACTCTTTGTGCAGCCCCAATTCTCCCGGAAGCAGGCACAGACAATCGCCGGCGAAATTAACGGCCGCGTGGTTCCCCTGGACCCGCTCAGCGGCGATTACCTGGATAACCTCTGGCATATAGCCGGCGAAATCGCCAAGGCCCTGCGCGCGGAGGATGTCGATGACCATTGAGCATGGACCCCAGAGGGATAACTGAATAGTTGAGGAGGCGATAATGCTCGGCAGCCCGGCCTTGACCATTGAAGATGTCACTTTCTCGTACAACGACAAAATCGTGCTGGAAAAGGTCAACCTGATGGTCGCGGAAAACGAGTTCGTGTGGATCGTCGGACCCAATGGCGGGGGCAAAACCACACTGATCAAGATAATGCTCGGACTCCTGCGGCCTCGCTCCGGCCGCGTCACCGTATTCGGTGCCTCGGCGGCCGCCTCGCGCCGACGGATCGGCTATATGCCCCAGCAGTCCCACCTCGATTTGCGGTTCCCGGTGACCGTCACGGATATCGCTCTTATGGGACGTCTCAACAGCGGCATCAGACCCGGCCTCTACTCCACCGCCGACCGTGATGCCGCCCGCTCGGCCCTCGACCTGGTGGGTCTGACGGCCATGTCGGACAGACCCATCGGCGAACTCTCCGGTGGGCAGCAGCGGCGGCTGTTGATCGCCCGGGCCCTGGCCTGTGATCCGGAATTATTGCTGCTGGACGAACCGACTGCTAACCTGGACCGCCAGGTCGAACGCGAACTGCATGACCTCCTGCTGAAACTGAATAAACGCCTGACTATCATACTGGTCTCCCACGATCCTACTTTCGTCTGGGATTTTGTCGAAAGAGTGGTCTGCGTTCACCGCACGGTGGCGGTACATCCGACCGCGAATATGGCCCGCGAGGCTATCAGCGAATTGTACGGGACCCCCATGCGCATGGTCCAGCACGACCGGCATGACGAGAATGAAGCCGACCAACCCCATGATCCGGCTGACTTATGATGCGTAGGACGTACCGCATCTGCCACCGGCGAGCCGGCCTTGACTGCCCGGCGGCGGCCAGAAAGGATTGCGGCCGGCTATGATGGAATTTCTGCATTCCGTGACGGCTCACTCGTTTATGCTCAACGCCCTTTTGACCGGCGTGGCGGCCAGTATCGCCTGCGGTGTCGTGGGCACCTACGTGGTTTCCCGCCGCATCACGTACCTGGCCGGCGGCATCGCCCACAGCGTCCTCGGCGGCATGGGCGTCGCCCGCTATCTCTCGGTGGTGAAAGGCTGGCACGACATTCAGCCCCTGCACGGTGCTATCGTGGCGGCCCTGCTGGCCGCTCTCGTCATTGGCTGGGTCAGCCTGCGCTGGCGCCAGCGCGAAGACACCGTCATCGGCGCCATCTGGGCCATCGGCATGGCCGTCGGCATTATCTTCATCGTCAAAACCCCGGGCTACAATGAAGACCTCATGAGCTACCTGTTTGGGAATATCCTCATGGTCAGCCGCGCCGACCTTGTCATGATCGCCGTTCTCGATGCCGTGGTTCTATTGGTGAGTATCCTGTTCTACAACCAGCTCCTGGGAGTCTGTTTCGACCAGGAATTCGCCCGCATCAGGGGCGTCCACGTGGAATTCTTCTACCTTCTCCTGCTGTGTTTGACCGGCCTGACGGTGGTCATTCTGGTCAGTGTGGTCGGTCTCGTGATGGTCATTGCCCTGCTGACCCTGCCCGTGGCCGTCGCCGGGCACTTCACCAGGACTTTATGGCAGACGATGGTTCTGGCTTCACTGCTGAGTATTCTCTTCACCACCCTGGGACTCAGCCTCAGCTACACTCCCGATCTTCCGGCCGGCGCGACAATCATCCTCGTCGCCGGGGCCGCTTACATTATCGTCGCTGTCGTCGCTCGCATCCGTCGCCCGCACGCCTGACGGTGGCGCCGCCGAGCACGGCGCGACATGTGGCTATATCCCGCTGAAACTAATCCCTTCAAAACGCATGCTCGGACGCCGCAGGGCCGAATAGACATACGGATCGTTACCGACCTCAACCAGTTGATTGAACAGGTCTCCCAGATTACCCGAGACGTTCATTTCGTTGACGGCTTTGACAATCCTGCCATCCTCCACCAGCTTCCCGAATACGCCAAAAGAGAAATCACCTGTAGTCGGATTGGAATTGCCACCCAGAAACCCCGTCACCAGTATGCCCTTCTTTATATCCTTGAGCATCTCCTCCGATGACCGCGTGCCGTACCCGAAAACCGTATTCGTGCTGGTGGAGATAGTGGGTTCCATACCCAGTTTTCTGCTATAGTAATCGCCGATATAAAAGGCCTTGAGCACCCCCTTGTCGATCATGACCCGCCGACGGGTCGCCATTCCTTCGAAGTCAAACGTCTTCGAGTTCAGCCCGGCCGGGACAAACGGGTCATCGATGAGGGTAAGCCGCTCGGAGGCGACTTTTTCGCCCAGTTTACCGTCCAGAAACGAACTCTTCTGCTGAAGGTAGTAGCCGCCCATCGGTTCGGTGAAGGCGTTCAGCAATTTGCTCACTGCCCGGTTCTCGACCACCATGTCATATACTCCGGTCTCTATCTTCGTCTGCCCCAGTTTTCGAAGCACCCGGTCAACGGCCGTTTTGGCGAGGACTCGGGGCTCCGCCAGGTCTTTGAAAAACCGAAATGACCGCCACTCGTAGTCCTGCGGCCGACCCTTGTCACCGTCACTGGCCGCCACCGACACACCCGATGAGAACTTCGTGCTCTCCGTTTCACCTTCGAAACCATTGGTGTGGACTTTTGCCACTTCGAAATGCGAATCCGAATAGTAAGATGTCGCCGAAATGATTTTGTCACTCTGCGCCCGCGTCAGATCGTCGATTTCCTGGGCTATAGCAACCCGGCGTTCGGAAGTAACATCGACGTAGAATGGATCGTTCATCCGTAGATCAACCTCCCGCCGCCCGGCATAGTACTTCGGATCCGGCAATGCCCGGAACGGATCCTCGTTGAGGTATCCGGTCATGGCCACGGTGTTTTCGATAAATTCCCCCAGCGTCTCTTTTCTGAGGTCGCAGGTCGTATGCGCTGAATAGCGCCCCTTGACATACAACTTCAGGGCCAGGTAGTTCTGCGTGGATTCCAGAAGCTTATCCAGCTTCCCGTCGCGATGCTCGACGTCAATATCGCGCTTGTTTGCCACCGTCACGGCTGCATCGGCCACACCAGCCTTCTTGGCTCGCTCAGCCGACCATTGAGCCAGTTGCATTCTCTCGCTTTTATTCATATTTGAATTCCTGCTCTCTGTGTTGATGATTCAAAGCGCCTGATATACCGGTCGTCACTCAAGACGCTACCCCGCCAACCGTTATCGAGGATACCTTGCAGGTCGGCAGACCGTCCGAGATCAGGACCCGCTGGCCCTCCTTGCCACAGTAACCGCCCCCTTCATACATCTTGAGATCATCCCCGACCATGACGACGTTCTTGAGCACCTCGGGACCGTTGCCGATAATATTGATGTCTTTGACCGGCCGGGTCAGTTTGCCGTTCTCGATCATGCGCCCGGTAGCTACATAAAACGTAAAATCACCGGCTCCGATATACACCGCCCCGTTGGTAAAGCTCTCCGCGTACAGGCCTTTTTTCACACTCTTGATAATTTCTTCCTTGCTGTGCGGACCCGGCAGCATGTACGTGTTCCGCATTCTCGGCAGCGGTGGAAAGCGGAAAGATTGCCGCCGACCGTTTCCCGTCGGCTTCACTTTGTAGTACTCGGCGCTGATCCGGTCGTGCATATAGCTCTTTAAGATTCCGTCTTCGACCAGGTAGGTCTTCTGAGAGTCGTTGGCCTCGTCATCGACGTTGATCGAGCCGCGATAGTTCGGTAAGGTGCCGTCATCGACTATCGTAACGAAACTCTCGGCTATCGGCTTGCCGATTTTGTCGGCGTAAATCGATATCCCCTTGCGGTTGCAGTCGGCCTCCATGCCGTGCCCGATGGCCTCGTGCAGCAGGATACCGGAGTTGCCCGCCGCCAGCACTACTTCCATCTCACCGCCTTCCGGCTTGACCGCCTCGAAAAGGTCGATGGTGTTGCGCACTGCCTGACCGGCCAACTGGTCGATACGTTTGGGCGTGAAGTATTCGATACCCGCCCGGGGTCCCAGGGAAAAATAGCCCTGCTCTCTTTTGCCGTTTTCCTCGGCGATACAGTTTACACTCATCGTCACCATCGGCCGGTAGTCGCAAACGGCCCGGCCTTCTGAAGTGATAATAAGAACATACCAGCCCTCGTCCTCAAACCCGATCTCCGACTTGACGATGCGTTTATCCAGGCCGATAACCTTTTCGTTTATTCTCTCCAGGTACGGGATTTTGCGCTCGATACCCACGTCTTCCCACAACGACTCAAGCGGATAATAATTGGGCAGCGCCCGAAACTGAGGCGCCGCCGGTGGTATGCTCTTATTCTCGCGGGCGATGTTCGAGGCCGTCGCCGCCGCCAGTTTCATCGCCTTCGGCGACAAATCCTCCGTAAAAGAAAATCCCGTCTGCTCGCCGTTGATCACTCTGATACCAACTCCGAGGTCGACGTCGCTATAGGCCCGATCGACGGAGTTGTCCTGAAGACTCACGAAATTGGTTATCCGATGCTCGAAAAAGACTTCACAATAGTCTCCCCCTCGCGCCAGGCCCGCTTCCATGACCTGACGAATAAGGCCTTCGTCCACACCGAAGTGAGCATAATAGTCGCTCAGTGTCGCACTCTCCTTTGTGGGCGTGGCGTACGCCGCCAGCGGATTCAGCTTGAAAATCGCCGGAATCGCCGCCAGCGCCACTCCTTTGGCTCCTGTCTTCACAAATTCCCGTCGGCTCATTCTTGCCATAATAGTCTCCTCCGGAAAACAAATTATGAAATGTCTCTTGACACCCTGTCAGGAAGGCTTTCTACCATATACTAATAGACACAGTTCCACCCCATTACTTTCACATTGTCCCCGAAAAATACGCGCCGCCGACACCGATAGAAGTCGTCGTCAGCCCGCCTCTGACCAAACGACACTGCCAACCGGCGTCGGCGACGCTTTGTGAAGTGCTTAAGAACGCCGACAATCGCGGTTACTCGCAAAAAATGCGAACCTTCTCCTTCTCGTCGTCCACGTCGATACTCAGGCTTGTCAGAGCCGACAACAATTCGTCAACCGCCTCGCCATCAAGCTTACCGACGTCAATCTTCAGTCCCTTCTCCCCCAGAGCCTCGTTGACCCTGCCGCGAGCGCTCTCCGGCAGCAGAGAACCCAGCTTTATGCCCGTTTTGACCAGCTTTAGCGGCACGCGGATATTCACCCGCTCTCCCTTATTCGTGGCATCGCCGGCCGGTTCGACCTGAATACGCAGATATTTGGGTACCGTCTTGACGGTCGCCGCGGTTTGAGACTCGGGCCTCCCGCCTGTCCTGTCGGCCACCGCCTCGAGAAGTTTCTCCGCCTCGTCCGCGGTTATTTTTCCCGCGGCCAGCATTTCCAGAATCCGACGGCGTTCATTGCTCATCTTGCTCTCCTTCCTTCAATATCTTAATAGCTTCGGTCGCGGATATCTCGCCCCGCTCCAGTTGTGCCAGAACCTCACCCCTGGCCGGCGCCGGGTCAATCTCAACGAATTCCAGCTGTTCCGCCAGACGATTCAAACGATTCTTGATGGTGGGATAGCTAACGCCGAAATACTGCTCCATCTGTTTGATCGAACCGTGACAGCGCACAAAGGCCGCAAGAAAGACCTGGTCCTCTGCAGACAATCTCGCCAGCATCGGCAACTGAAACGAACCTTCTATCGCCACCCCGGTTTCCGCAAGCCTGATCCGCTCGACAACCATAGCCCGGCCTTCCGTCAGGCGGGTCAGCTCCTGCCACTCTAACACCATAAAGCCTCCTGTAGTGGGTTCATCAATCATGTTTCTCTCCTATAAAATCAATATATTTAATTCTATCTACGCATAAATATAACGAAAGTTCATTCGCAACTCAAGATTCTTAATAATTCTATCGCATTTTTGTCATTTTTCTATGGAAATCCTCCATTATGACTACCCTGGAGACCGGGGGATAGTCATAAGCCCTTGCCGGACAAAGAACAACAACAAAAGGGTCGACCAAGTGACCGACCCTTAATAAAATCTCTCACTGGAAAGTCTAATCTCCGCAGTCCGGGGCTGGCCCGCCTCCAAATAAATAAGCTATCAGGTAGGTCACATCGGATACGTTGACTTTGTCGTCGCCATTCACCGAGCCCCGGTAATAAGGCAGCGGTGGTGGCCCCCCTCCGAAAAGGTAGGCGATCAGGTAAGTCAGGTCGGCTATGTTCACCGCCCCGTTGGAATTCACATCACCGCAAACAAAACCGACATAAGTGAACGAAAAAGGCTGGGTCTGGTAACCCGATGAGTGCCCCACCGAGTCAAGCGCGTCGACGCGCCAGTAATAAATGGTGCTGTCAAAGAAGAGGCCGCTGGTCAGGCTCTGAATCAAACCGTAAACCTCCCCGCTATAGATTTCGCTGCCAAAGAAGGAATCATCACTCACCTGAATGCGGTAAAACTCGGCTGCTTCTTCGTACGGCGGTGCCTCGTCCGTAGCCCAGCGGAAAACAACCGCGGCGCCGCCGCCGGTGCCGCCGTCGGCCGGAGCCAGCAAACTCGGCACCGGTGGTACCTCAAAATCCAGCACAAAGGTCTGGACAGCAGAAAAGGCCGATTCGTTGCCGGCCCGGTCAACCCCTTGCACCCGCCAGTAGCTACGGCCTGGCTCCAGTGTGTCGGGCATCAGGTAGGAAATCCCGGTCACCGGCTCATAAATGCGAACATTCACCTCGAACAGTGAATCGGAGCACACCGCTATGCGCCCGAACTCCGGAGACCTCTCCACGTCACCACCCTGGTCGCCGGCACCCCAGCAAATGACAAACGGCCTGTCTCGATAAGCTCTGACAATATTGTCCACCGTGGCGCACTCCGCCCAGTAATTGCCGCACGTAAGCTCGCACGACTGCTCGGTGGCCGGTCTGCTCGCCGGCATGACCCAGGAATTATTGGTTACACGTGTCTGGAAGAATGCCGCAATGCCGTAGTCCCCCTGTGCCTCCGACGACGATAACCACCACTCCCACGACAACAGGTGCGCCGCCGGGGCCATACCCCGATAACGGCCGTCCGAAAGCGACCCATCACCGCAGAGAGTGCCGGCTACATGCGTGCCATGGCTGTTGTCGGCCACGGCATCGGGATAAGTCACCCGGTATAACAGGTCAGGGTGATGCTCATCCGCGTGACCCTGGTCCCACATGGCAACCATTATTCCCGCCCCCGAAAGATTGTATGGCGGCGCTTGGAGCACTTCAGCGCCGCTGCTGATTCGGCCCAGGTCGTTAATCGCCTCCGGCGGTCGGTT
>CBFCYQ010000081.1:0-11428 GCA_965602205.1 uncultured bacterium
ATTGCCGATCAAGAAGGTTTTCCACATGGACCGCGTGGTGCGGCAGTGGCCGTGGGCGGAGGCCGAAAAGTACTACGTCTATGTCGTCAGGAAACTGAACGCCTTTTTTGCCGAGAATGCTGTCGACGTCGTGCTGGGAGAAGCTACTCTCTCCGATGAAATTCTCTCCGCCCTGGTCTGCCAGGCAAACAATATCGATTTTTACAGCCTCTGCACGGTCCGTGTGCCCAGTGACCGGTTTGCTTTCTTCAAGGGTTACCGGCACGCCGAGTACGAACGGATAGCCGATGATGACGCCGCCGACGATTATCTCGACAGAGCAACCGAGTTGCACCAGAGGCTGGTCGGCGGCCTCAAGCCCAACTACTGGTACTGGCATAACAAGGTTCCTCGTATAGATTATTCGTTCGTTTCCAGGATTTGGACGAAAATCCGCGAAGCCCTCATAGAGGCGCGGACCGACGCCACCGTCAAGCCCCTGTCGTACCACCTCGTTCGCGAGCGACAGTACTTGCGACCGTTCCGGTGGCTGCACCTGAAGTTAAGGCCGGTGTTCGACGAACCCCGAGCCGGCGAGCAGTACCTGCTATACACGCTCCATAAACAGCCCGAGGCTTCCATCGACGTGCTCGGCGCTGACTATGCCAACCAGTTCGAACTGATCAAAAGCATCGCGCGGCAACTGCCGCATGATGTCATGTTGTACGTTAAGGAACATTCGCACTGCCTCGGCGACCGGACGCGGGCTGAGCTGGCGGCCATCAAACGGCTGCCGGGTGTGCGCCTCATTAACCCCTTTGCGGACACTCACAGTTTGATCAAAAAAGCCCGCGCCGTGGTGACAGTCTCCGGGACCGTCGCTTTCGAAGCCGGTTTGCACGGCAAGACGGCCGGGACGTTTGCTCCCATGTTTTTCAACCGGTTGTCACGCGTGCACCACCTGGGGTCGGTCGACGAGATAACCCGCTTGTTGGAACCCGTGCCGGACGCGGGGGAACTGAGCCTTGACGACCGGCGTGTGCTTGCGGACATTATGGCGAATTCCTGTGAAGGCATAATCGGTGATCCCGTTAACGTGCCGGTGTGCATGAGCGAGGAAAACATCGATCGCGTCGCCGCGGGTTGCCTGAAACTGCTCGGCGCGCTTCAGGCAGGAAAACCGCAGAGGGTGACAGGATGACACGCCTGTTTGCGCCGCGGTGGGCGATAGCCATATCCTTCCTGGTGTGGGCTGTCCTGCGGCTGCTTGCACCCATAAGCTATGACGTCAGCCCGACGCTTGGGTCCATCCTGCTTCTTGCCTCGTACATCGGGTTCTTCTTTGCCGGGACTTTCCTGTACAGCTATCTTGCTCGATTTCACGGACACGCGGAGAACGCAGATTTCCAGGAGGCAGCGCGTCTCAACAGCGGTGGAGGCGTCGACAGTCGTTATGTTCGAGCGGTTTTTCTGGCCTTTCTAACGTTGGCCCTGATCGGGCTGACTCTGAGGTTCTATGATCTGATCGCTACGAAGTCGTTTTTTTCGTTCGAGTCCGTTTCCGATTTCAAAATCAATTACGACGAGGGTATCGTCAGTTTCGGGTTGGCTTCCGTTATCTCGGCCGTCCTGGTGCCGTTCAGTGCTGCCCTGTTGCTCCTGACGGGTTATTTCAAGGAGAAGCTGTCCTTGTCCTGGCGGGTGGCCGCATACGTCACTCTGGGTCTGTTTGTCGCGTACTTCGCTCTCAGGGGCGGCCGAACGGCAATTACGCTCATGGCGCTGATGTTTCTGACCGGGATTGCCCTTGCGGGAAGATTGACGACGAAAGGCCTCAAAAACGGCCTGAACAAGAAACTCGTCGTTCTCGGTGTGTTCCTGCTGGTGTTTTTTGTTTATTCCATGTCACTCTTGACCGAGCGGCTGGAGGTCATGGGCTTCACGGCCGCCGTCGGCCTGGAGTATCTGGAGACTCATCACCACGTCATTATCAGTGATACCGTGTGGGACCTTGCCTCCGGAAACGACTGGTTCGCCGCTGCGGCGTATACTGCGGTGAGTCTTGTGCACTACGTTATCCATGGCTATTACCAGTTTTTCCTCCTCGTCCAGACCTTCGACACGGCTAATCTGACCTGGGGGGCAACGCAGTTCTACCCGCTTTTCAAGTTCCTCGGCGTACTCGGGTTTGACACAATATCGACGGCCGAGATTAACAACATCCTTGAGGAACCCGGCGTCTACTACACTTTTTTCGGGCCGGTCTTTATGGATTTCGGGTACTGGGGTTTCCTCTTTTGCTTTTTGCTTGGAATCATTTGCCAGCTGTCATGGCATAAGGCGCAATCGTATCATCCCTTCCATATGATGCTGTACCCCTACTGTGCCTCGGTGTTGTTTCATTCGTCGTTTCTGAATATGATTCGCGGGGGAATGGGCATGTATTTTCTCGTGGCCGTGATCCTAGCCGGTCTTATTCTGAAAATAGCGTCCCGGTACTTTGTCAGCGCCGGCGCCGATCGCATCAGGGAGAAAGCCGCAGCGCCGTTATGAAAAGACCCTTGATATTCAGAGCCGGGGGGGACACCGGCGCCGTTGGGTCCGGCTCCTCGCGCGTAAGAGGAACAATCAAGCGCTTTCTGTCACACCATGATGCACTCTACGATCTGGCGAAACGGGGCGAGTTGTTTTTCAACCTCCTCGCCAAAAGAGTGCACGATCCGGACTACCTGTTTTTCGCCAATTTCAATGAGTTGAAAAACGGGCTGTTCGTGGACGTCGGGGCCAATTGCGGTCAATCGGCAATATCGTTTGCGGTGGTAAACAAGCAGATGGCCATCATGTCGTTTGAACCGAACAGGACGCTGGAAAAAGACCTCAAGCTGGTCGCCAGAGCCATCGGTTCCCGCTACTGCTATCATCTGTTTGGCCTCGGTCACGAGGACTCCCGGCGTGATTTTTTCGTGCCCAGGGTGGGGCGGTCGCTACGCACCCAGGAGGGTACCTTCGTACTCGAGGAGTTGACCGATGCCCAGGACCGCATCGGCAAAGATTACGAAATAGTGAACCTCGAGTTCGACATTATAAACTTCGACCGCCTTAACCTCGCGCCGACGTTTGTCAAAATCGATGTCCAGGGGTTCGAGTTGAGTGTCGTTACCGGCATGACCACCACCCTGGAGAAATGCCGGCCGCTTCTGATGATTGAAAATAACGCCCAGATTGACGCTATCGGGCAGGAGTTGGCGCGGATGGATTATGAACTTTTCTCCTACGACAGCGCCGCCAATAAACTGCGCCGACCGGTGGACAGGCAGTCGCGCAACTATTTTGCCGTGCCGCCTTCCGGGCCGGAGAACGCCCGGGCAATCGATATCGCATGGAGGTTGGTGACATGACACACGCCGCCACCGGAGAATGCGAAAGGCGTGTGATGCCACCGGCGGCTAAAGTTTCTGGATTTCGGGCCGATTTTAGATGCTGGGAGTAAAAAGAGCGCTAAATAGGATGTAGGCGTCCATGGCACAATCACGAGTCGCAATTGTTCATGACTGGCTGGTAACCTACGGGGGAGCCGAGCGCGTTCTCGAACAGATTCTGAAGCTGTACCCGCAGGCGGATCTGTTTGCTCTTTATGATTTCATTCCGCCCGACCGCCGGGATTTCATTCTGAACAAGACCGTCACCACGTCTTTCCTGCAGCGCTTTCCGTTCGCCAGGAAGAAGTATCGCAGTTACCTGCCCCTGATGCCGCTCGCCGTCGAGCAATTTGACCTGTCGGCCTACGACCTCGTGATATCCAGTTCCTATGCCGTCGCCAAGGGTGTTATCACCGGGCCGGACCAGGTGCATATATCGTACGTCCATTCGCCCATGCGCTATGCCTGGGACCTGACTCACCATTATCTGCGCGAAGCCGGTTTGCAATCCGGGCCGAAAAGCTGGTTTGTGCGCTGGACCCTGCATCGCATTCGCACCTGGGACGCCCGCACGGCTAACGGCGTGGACGAGTTTATCGCCAACTCGCAGTTCATTGCCCGCCGCATCTGGAAGGTCTATCGCCGCAAGGCCACTGTCATCAATCCGCCGGTCGCGGTGGATGCTTTTGACCTCTGTGCGAAAAAAGACGACTTCTATCTGACCGCCTCCCGCATGGCGCCGTACAAAAGAATCGACCTTATCGTCGAAGCCTTCGCTCGCATGCCCGACAAAAAGCTGGTCGTGATCGGCGAGGGTCCTGATTTCGGTAAGATTGCCGGTAAAGCCGGCCCGAACGTGACGCTTCTGGGCTATCAGCCGTTTGAAGTCCTTGCGGACCACATGCAGCGGGCGCGGGCTTTCGTCTTTGCCGCCGAGGAGGATTTTGGCATAATCCCCGTGGAGGCCCAGGCGTGCGGTACGCCGGTTATCGCTTTCGGCAAGGGGGGCGCGCTCGAAACCGTCATCGACGGAGAAACCGGCGTGTTCTTCGACCAACAAACATCCGAGAGTATCGTTGAAGCGGTCCGGTCGTTTGACCGGTGCCGGCAGCAGTTTGACCCCGAAAAAATCCGCGAAAACGCCCTGAGATTCTCAACCGATAAATTCAAACAGCGTTTCAAGGCCTTCGTCGATGACACTCTCAGTCGTTCGCCGGCTGGTCCCGGGCAGTCGCCCGGGCGCAAGTTGTCGCTCAAGGGCCGTAAAGCGAGTATTCCGCAGGGAGTCTCCGAAGACGACGGTGTCTAAACACGCTTCCAGAACCAAATTCACACCCGCAGAGGAAAAAAGTTCCCGGATGCGAGCCCTTGCCGCCAGGGATGAAGAGGACAACGTCCCCCGTATAGCATGTAGTCGCAAAGTGATGCGGCAATAGGTGAGGTGCGCTCCAGTCTTGGCACGCCGTTTGCCTGTATGCTAAGCGGAAAACTACGGGAGAATTGAGTGCGAAAGAGAATTACGCTGGAAGAAGCCGGGGACCACATTCAAGGCGGCATGATGCGAGCCAACACTCCCTCAGCCAGTCAAGGTTCATGGATTAAGATATTCGATGTCGCCCGGCTCTTCCTGCTAAAGAGATACTCTGTCATTGGCGTCACCGCCTCGGTGATGCTGCTGGCGGCCGGCTACATGCTTCTTAAGCCGAATCTCTACGAGTCGAGCGCCACCGTTCTGCCCTCGGGCACCATCGACCGCATGGCCGAGTTGAAAAGCCTGGCCGGGCTGGGCGGCCTTACTGCCACCGATGAAAACTCGTCGGAGTTGTTTCCCAGTATTATTCGCTCACATCTCGTCAAGGATGCCGTTCTGAACCGCACCTACACCTGGAGCGCGGGCGACCGTACGCATACCGTGCGACCGGCGGAGTACTTCGATACTGACAATCCCGACGAACTCCGGGCCGAACTGGCCGGAATAACGAATATCCACCGCGACAAGAAGACCGGTGTTATCACTGTGCGGGTGCGGACCGAGTACCCGCAGCTTTCGCAGCAGATGCTCCAGGCCTGCCTGACCGAACTTGAGGATTTCAACCTCAACAAGCGCCGCTCTCAGGGCAAGGTCAACGCCGTGTACCTGGCGCGCCAGCTTGACAAGAAAATGGCCGAACTGCAGAAGGCTGAAGTTCTACTCCAGCAGTTCCAGAGAGTCAACCGTGACTGGGCTATCACCTCTGATCCGGAAATACTGACCGAACTGACCCGGATGCAGCGCGATGTCGAGATCAGATCGAAGACCTACCTGTTTCTGACTCAGGAATACGAAGTCGCCAAACTCGATGCTCAAAAAGACATCCCGATCGTACGCATTCTCGACCAGCCCAGCCTGCCTACGAAGAAAGTCGCCCCGAAACGGGCGCTGACCGTCGCCGTCGCCACCGTCATGGCCTTTATCTTTTCCGTGATGGCCGTAATAATCGGCGAGGTCTTCCGGCGAGTAAAAGACGGCCCCGAACAAGACTCCTACCGGGCCTTCCGGTCCGACTTCTCCCGGACCTTCCCGAGAGCCAACCGCGTTCTGGCCCGGCTGGACAGGGAAGAAGCCGCCGCAACTTAACCTGCCTGCGCGGCTTACGATCCGCGACCGGCCTTATCAAAATCCCCGGCATATTTCCATTGCTTTTTGAAATATCGTGTTATATTATTGCCAGACCCTTTGCGAAAGGCGATACTTGTCGGGGCATGTTAATCAAGCGATTAGCGGACCCGATAAGGAATACAGAGTAATAGACTCACTGATGGTGGGGTTCCCGAGCGGTCAAAGGGAACAGACTGTAAATCTGTCGGCGAAGCCTTCGAAGGTTCGAATCCTTCCCCCACCACCATTTTCCTCAGCCGCCCCCCGCGGCTTTTTTTTCTTTGACAATCATCGGTCACTCGCTCTATATTGTAACCGGATAGATTCGATTGTCTCGTTTCTTTTTGTCCGTAAAAAGGGATCCGAACTCGCGTATGGTGAGGCATCAGTCGGAAAACGTCTCCGTGTCGCATTCGGCAGCCGCCCGCCCTTGCTGCAGAACTCTGGCTGGTCGAGCTGTGTCATTCCTGGAACACTTCACAGGGGAGATCCGTAATCTTGCCCTCTCATTGGCACGAGCCGCCGAGTCGCGTGGCCCGCTCTTATGGCTGGTAATGACAGGCTCACTCGGCTTCGTCGTCAGGTTCTGCTTCATGACTGAGCCGATGCGATACGATGAGGCCTATACATTTCTTAATTTCGTAAACAAATCATTCGCGGACCTTTTCTATTACCCTCTTCCCAATAACCATGTGTTTCATACGCTGATGGTCCGCCTTTCCGTCGCCATCTTCGGCAGCCATCCTGTGTGGATTCGTCTGCCGGCGTTTCTCGCGGGAATGGCCGTCATACCGGCGACTTTTTATCTCTCCCGACTTCTTGGCGGCAAACGGGCGGGGTACCTGGCTACCGCATTGGTGGCCGTTTTCCCGTTCCTGGTGCTCTATGATACGATGGCAAGGGGATACTCCCTGGTCACCCTGCTCAGTCTGTGCCTGGCTATCCTTGCGCTACGCCTTGTGGCGAACCCTTCCCTCAGACTGCGTTTTCTTATTTCTTTTGTTGCTGCGCTGGGTATGTTGACCATGCCGTCGTTTCTGTTCCCGGCGGCAGGTCTTTTCCTATGGACCACAGCTCTGTTCGTCTTCGCTCGATACCGGTTCGGTTACGTATTAACCAAGTTCATTCTTCCCTGCGGTGTAATGACGGCTGCTTTCACCGCTCTGCTGTATGTACCGTCAGTGATCGTCAGCGGCGGTCTACAGTCGATTCTTCATAACCGTTTTGTGACAGGTTTGTCGTGGGACGGGTTCCTCAACCGTGTCCCCGGACATCTGAGCGGGACCTTCTCGGATATGATCCGCAGTGTACCCTTCCTCACAATCGGGGTATTTGTAATGCTTGTCGCAGTTGGTCTGGTCTCGGCGGCACGAGGGAAGGACCGGCAGACTCTGCTTCTCTTGCCAACGCTTATAGTCGGAGCTGCCGCTGTGTTTTTTATTAAACACGCGATTCCGTTCCCCAGGACCTGGATATTCCTGTTGCCTTTTGCCTTTGTGGTCGCGGATATAGGCTATGTACGCCTCTATGCGTCACAGAAGAAACCGGTCCGGACTTTTCTAAACTCGGCGATATTCGTGTTGGCCTGCCTGGCAGGTGGGTTTATAGTGAGTCGGAACATCATCGCTACCTATCCCGATACGGGGCGTTTTCCCGAAGCAGCCGCCGTGGTAGACCTGCTTGCGGAGGAAATGGCTCCCGGCGACAGAGTCGTGGTGCGAGGCCCCGCCAACTACCCGGTGTTCTTTTATATGTGGTACGAAGGGGTCCCGTCACCGGACCGAGCGGCACGGCCCGGCTCACCGGCAGAGTTCTTCATAGTGCCAAAGAAACGACGATCGCTGGAAGGCCTGACCACGAAGAGCGCCAGGAAGCTGTTGGAAATAGAAGATGCTGCCGTTTATCTGTACGACCCTTCGGCCGAATAGTCCTGCCGCCCCCCAATTCCCCCTTTCCTTTTCCCGCAAAATCAGCTATCTTCGGGTCTTTATTGACCTGATATGGCAGACGACAACAACAGAATACGCACCGATTACACCGAGGGCTCGATCCTGGGCTCCATCTTAAAGATGGGTCTGCCTTCCATGTTCGGTTTTATGGCCCAGCATATCTACGCCATGGTCGACATGTTCTGGGTCTCGCGCCTGCCGCACGCCGAATCGGGCATCGCCGCCATCACGTTTTTCAACATCCTCATGTGGCTGCTTTTCGCCTTCAACTCCCTGGTAGGGCCGGGCTCGGTGGCGGTAATCTCCCGCCGCTACGGCGAAAAAGAATACGATCTGACCGAAAAAGCCATCAAAGAGACCATCCTCCTCAAACTGATTTTCGGCGCGGCGCTGGCCGTTGTCGGCTGGATTTTCCTGACCGACCTGCTGTATCTCCTGGGCGCGCGCGACGAGGCCCTCCGCCTTGGCATCTCATACGGCCGCATCATTCTCGTCGGCCTGCCCATCATGTATGCCACGTACTCGATTTTCACGGCCCTTCGTGGCGTGGCCAACCCCCACTGGGCCATGGCGCTCATGATTGGCTCCAACACTCTCAACCTGATTCTGGACCCGCTGTTTATTTTCGGCTACCTGGGCATTCCAGCGATGGGCATTCGCGGTGCGGCCCTGGCCTCGGTGCTCAGTTTCTCCGTGACCTTTGCCATCGGTCTGGTGCTCTTCCGCACCAACTGGACCAATGTCCGCCTGCATATAGTGGGCAGGGCCGCGGTGACTCTTACTTCGATGTGGAAAATCGTCCGTATCGGCATCCCGGCCTGGCTCGGGGAGTTGTCGTTTTCCTGTTCGCGCCTGCTGATTACGCCCATAGTGGCCAGTTTCGGCACGGCCGTTGTTGCGGCCTACGGTGTGAGCATGCAGGTCTTTGGATTCGGCATCATGATCCTGGTCGGCATGGGCCTGGGACTGTCGTCACTGATCGGGCACAATCTTGGCGGCGAAAAATACGACCGCGCCAAAAAGACCGGCGACCACGCCATCTTCCTGGGCATCGGCATCATGACGGTTTTCGGTCTGCTGACATTCGTCTTCGCCGAACTATACATGAAAATCTTTTTTCACAATCCTGAGACAATTCGCCTGGGGGTGGAAATTCTGCGCATTGCCGCCGTCGGCTTCCCGTTTTTTGGCGCCTTCATAATGCTGGAACAGATTCACGTCGGCGTCGGGCTGAACATGCCCGTCATGGTGGTCTCGATTATCCACTCCTGGGGCCTGCAGGTTCTGCCCGCTGTGATCGTCACGCAGGTGTTCGGATTGAACGAGACGGCCGTCTGGTGGGTGCTGACCCTGGCCGGGGTTGTCACGGCTACACTGTTCTACGCCTACTATACGCGGGGGAGATGGCTGACCGTCAAAGTCTGACCCAAACCGATTTCTTTATTGTTCCAAAGGCCTTGCCGCTTTCGTATATTGGCCGTTGGTGGTGATACCATGAAACGTTGGTTCGTTCTACATCCGTATCTGTTTGGCGTTTTTCCTGTACTGTTTCTATTCTCTCAGAACGCCCGTGACATGCGCGTGGGGGATATGGCTGCGTCACTGATTGCGGTCGTAGTGCTGACGTTGCTGGCCACGCTTATCCTTAAACTGCTTTTCCGCAGTATCAACAAGGCGGCGCTGGTCGTCAGTCTCTTCTGGATTCTGTTCTTTTCCTTCGGCCACATGCTGAATTTTTTGCGCCAGCTCGGGCTTGACTTTGACCAGTTCAACACAGCCGTCAATGTTATCACCCTGGCAGTTATGGCCCTGCTCCTGTTGGCCGCCGTGTGGCTCAGCGCGCGGGCGAGCGGCGATCTGCCCAGGCTGACGACAATGCTGAGCTGCCTGGCGGTGCTTCTGGTCGCCATTCAGATCGTGCACGGCGGCTATCTTGTCGCGACGCGCCCTTCGGTGGCTGTTGCCCCGGTAGAAACCGCCGTCGAGCGTACGCAGGAGGGGCCGCTTCCTAATATATTTTATATCATCCTCGACGGCTATGCCCGTCACGACGTGCTCAAAGCGTACTACGCCTTCGATAACTCCGATTTCCTGGCGTTTCTTCGCGAACGCGGCTTCTACGTGGCTGACAGCAGCCACTCTAACTACGGCCAGACTATGCAGTCGCTGACCTCGGCTCTCAACATGAATTACATCAGCGAGATTATCGACTTCAAGAGCAAGGGCGCCGCGCGAACAGCCATGGCAGAGAGGTTCCTGGACAACACTGTCTTTCGGTTCTTGCGGAAACATGGCTACCGGATAGTCTCGTTTTCCAGCGGTTATGACCTGACCGAGATAAGCGATGCCGAAATCACCCTGGCGCCGGGCTTCAACCTGTCCGAGTTCGAGACCCTCATCTGGCTCACCACGCCTTTGCCGTACCTGTTCCACGACTACGGCACGCCTTACGACCGTCACCGGGACAGGATTCTCTATACGCTCGACAAGCTGCCGGGTGTGGCCGATTTGCCGTCGCCCTGGTTTGCGCTGGCGCACATCGTGGCCCCGCACCCGCCGTTCGTTTTCGGTGATCGGGGCGCCGACTTTGAACCGGGACGGCCGTACAACTTCTATGACGGTAGTTACTACTTTGATCTCGGGGGCACGCTCGATGAATACGTCACCAGCTACCGGCTTCAGGCCGTTTATATCACACAGCGAATACAGGACGCTCTTGAACAGATTCTTGCCGGGACCGCCGACAACCCGCCGGTGATAATACTTCAGGCCGACCATGGCCCGGGATCGCAACTGGATTGGGCCGACAGAAACAAGACCTGGATCAAGGAGCGTTTCTCGATACTCAACGCTTACTACCTGCCGGGAGCCGACAGCGTTCCGCTCTATCCGGCCATTTCGCCGATCAACACCTTTCGACTGATACTTAACGCCTACTTCGGCACCGACTACCCGACATTGCCGGATTCGTCCTTTTACTCGCCCTGGGTGCACCCGTACTGGTATCAAAACGTCACTGTCTGGCTCGAGGACGACCTGCCTATCCAGGACCTGCCCGACTCGATAAAGAAAGTTCGCTGGCAGATGTATCAGGGTCAGGTGCAATAGGACTACTCCGCCGGCCGCGTGTGTAAAGCGGGTCAAGCCTTTCGACGCGGAAACTTTTGGTCCTTGACGCCGTACATATATTGCGTAAATTATTAATGCGTAACAGGCAGGCCGCCCTGACCCTGTCAGGGCTCTGCAGTCAGCTACGATTGATCATGTGCTCGGTGGACGTTGCCGTCCGCCGGGCATTCCGTAAAAACAGGTACTAAACTATGCCGTTTTGTCCAAAATGTCGTTACGAGTACAACCCCGGCGTTGGTGTTTGTCCGGACTGCAACGAGCAGTTGGTAGCCGCGCTGCCCGAAGAACCGAGCGGGGAAGAGGACGAGGTCTAC
>CBFCYQ010000082.1:0-11268 GCA_965602205.1 uncultured bacterium
CACCAGACACAGTCGCAATACTGTAAGTTCTGGAATCTCACCATATTATGATGTTTCCGGGACTTCTTTTTGATTGACACATGGGACAAAATTAGTTATGTTTAAATAACATATGACCGATACATCAGTGTTAAGGGGGCGTTGCTTCGCGCCTTGTTACAGGATTGTCCCCCTTGAGGTTAGTCAGAAATATACTACCATATAAGCAACCCTCAGCGGGAGGTGGATTTGTGAGAGGATATCTTTTATATATTCCGGTAGCCTTGTATCTTTTCGTCACCGGAACGGTTTCTGCCCAGGATTACTCCGTCACTCTGGATCATGTCGATGGCGCCGACGTATCCATGGATTCGCTGCTGCCTGAGGTCGATATAACGTTTTACATTCGTTTCGCCAACCCGCCGGAGCCTAATTGGGCCAATATTGTCTGTGTTGAAAACGGTTTCCGGGTATATTCGCCGGACGGAGCCGTCTGGGAGCCCATCACCTGGGTACCCTACCGCGATTTCGGCCCGGTGCCGCCGGTCGTTATCGACTACTACCCCGGCTGGAGTGTCGTCATATTCGACGAAGCGACGGACATGGTTCCCTACAGCGTCACCGGCAGCGGAGCCGACACCATCGGTTTCTCCGGCCTTATCAGGTACGGCACGGGTCTGCCCCCGGGCTTTGACGACGTCGTCTATACCCTCAGTACCAGGGTCGACGTTTCCCAGTCGGGCAAGACCCTTTGCCTGGACTCATGCTGGTACCGACCGAATAACGAGTGGGTCTGGTGCAGTGATACGGTCGACCCGGTCGATCCCGGTCCCGGCGACATTTTCCCCACCTGGGACGGCCCGCACTGTTTTACTATTGCGTACGATGACTTCGACGGGGACGGCATCCTCAACTCTGACGATAACTGCCCGGCCATCGCCAACCCCGAGCAGGAAGATGCCGACGGCGATGGTGACGGCGATTCCTGTGATGTATGCATATATGATCCTCTCGATGATGCCGACGGTGATGGATATTGCGCGGATGTCGACAACTGTCCCACGGTCGACAATCCCGGCCAGGAGGACGCCGATTACGACGGCATCGGTGACATTTGCGACACCGATACGGTCGGCTTTGACGTCTTTACCGGTGACTCCGCCGACCAGTACTACATTGTAAGCGGGGATCTGGATCGCGATAACTACCTTGATATCGTTTACACCGGCTCGACGGATACAGGTTTATTTGCCGCCTACGGCGATCCCAGCGGCACGCTCTCCACACCAGATTCCTTGCTGGGTATTAACCAGGCCGCCATGGCGATCGGGTACATCGATGCCGACACCCTGCTGGATATCATTGCGGTGGATGGCGACAGCGTCTACATTCTGCTGAACGAGGGTTACCGGAATTACTACACACTCTCAATACCGCTTGGCTCCCCGGCACCGAGGTTCAAGAATCCGAGAAACATGCAGTCTGATGATCCGGTCGCGGTGCCTTCGGTTGCAACCGGATTACTTGATGCCGATAACGTTTGTGATGTGATCCTGGCCCCCAATCTCATCCTCTATGGTGATGGCTTTGGAGGCATTTCAGGCAGCACCGTTCTGCCATTCACGTTCGAGACGGTCAATGTCGGTGATTTCAATCGCGACGGCCTGGATGACCTGCTGGTCACCAGCTCCGACTCGGCAAAGATCTATACTAACCAGGGCTCCGGAGACTTTCTGCGAAGTGCCGCCGTATACACAGGAACGCCCCTGCTGCTGATTCCTCCGGCTAACGCAGTCATAGACATCAATTACGACCGAAAGATTGACTTTGCCCTGGTACAGCCACTGGCAGACCCGGGCAATCAGAGTAGAATCATCATTGGTTTTGGTGACGGTCTCGGCGCCCTTTCCCAAACTTCGGAAATCACGATAGACGGTCTGGCTACACAACTGGTGGCCAGTGACGTCAACCGGGACACCAGGATGGATATCGTCATCGCCAACAGCACCTACCAGCGCCTTGAAATTTACTACGGTGACGGCCTCGGCGGTTTCAGCGAACCTACCATGGTCGACCTGGAAGCCGGCGCTGACGCCACCTTCGTCCTGGCCACTCTCGATCTGGACCGTGACGGCAACCCGGATTATGTTTCCGGCGGCCTTGGGGGCGGCGACTTGCTGGTGGCGATTGACCAACAGAACCCAACCACGGAGTCGACCGATGAGATGGTCGTAACCGGCTACAGCAGCGTGACCCTGGAAGTGGTAAACCCTGATGGTCATGTGATTTCTCAGTATTACCAAACCGTTGCCGGAGCCGACTACTGGCGGCACGACGTCAACGGGGATGGCGCTCTTGACGAGGAGTCGTACGATTACAATCTCCAGTATGGCGAGTACAAAGTTATCCTTTTCCGGCGACCCGGCCAGCCCGCCGATGAACCGGTCACCTCCACTATCAGGATTAACGGCACAGCCCAGGTACAGATCTTTCTGGACTACTCGGCCTCCATGGCTGCCAAGGCTTACGCCGACCCGGAGGTGGACAGCATAGTTTTCTATTACACGGTAGAAGAAACCTCCTCCATTCAACCCGCCAACGGCACGCCTTCAAGGGGACTGACGCCGACTCTCGATTGGAGCATACTGGCCGAGGCGGCGTACCCCCTGGCCCAGAGTTTCCACGTTCAGGTGGACAGCAGCTACTTTTTCACCGGCCCGATGCACGACGTTGACGATTTATCGACACCGGAATTCGAAGTTCCTGCTCCTTTGAATGATGGAAAAGTATATTACTGGCGCTTCCGGGCGTTTGACGGTGTCGACTATTCGGACTTTTCGCGCACGTTCGCACTCTATGCCGAAAGATGCTGCCAGAATACCCGCGGAAATGCTAATTTCGATCCCGATGACAAAGCCAACATTTCCGATGTTGCTTATCTTTTGGCGTATCTTTTCGGTATCCCCACGGGTCCGGCTCCGCCCTGCACGGAAGAGGGCAATATCAACGGTGACCTGGAGGAAAAGATAAACATATCGGATGTAACTTACCTGCTGGCTTATCTTTTCGGCATCCCGGCGGGACCGGCTCCGCCGGCCTGCCCGTGATCGGCTAAAAAAGGACTCGGCCCTTCCTGCCTATTGCCCGGCTACCTTTAAAAGTCGTCGGGCACTTTTAATGCCTTGTGAGCGTTACACTTATACGGCGTTTTGGGACGCCGGAAAGATTAAAGCTCCTTGGAAAACGCTCGATAATCGGTATATTGGAGGTGATGTCCGAAATCACCCGGCGGGTGAGGTATAGGTCATGAAAGCGGTACGCGATAAAGCATCTATCTCTGGGCTGGTTTTTATCCTCTTGCTGATCGGCGCCATTTCAGCATCCGGCCAGGGGAACATCTATGGGACTGTCGACAACTCCGATTTGTCGGTGCCCGCCGATGAAGAACTGTCGTTTTTCGGATTCATAAGAGACCGCGATCAGGAAATCCGCATACTTACCTGTGACGGCGCCGGCTACGAGACCGGCAACTGGTACGACGATTTTCAAAACTACCTCAGCGAAGCGCCGGGACTGCCGTACGACTATTTCTATTTCAATCTGTCCAACGGCGAAGCCTTTCACCTTGAAAAGCTCATTCCGAGCAACTCGTACCAGAGGGAAGATATTACCCTGAGCGCCGACGACTGGCCCCGACCGGTCGAGGCATTGACCGGTGTGCCGCTGGTTGGGCTGGGAATAAAGCTGTACTGGAAAAAACGAGCCGGCTGCACTTATCACGTCTACCGGCGCTATGGTTATTCCAACGGGTCCTTTTTCCGTCTCGACGACGTTGACGGCGACCTGTTAAACCACGGCGTGACCGACACTTTTTTCATCGACGAGGCGATGTTCGGAGCTACCAGCTTCACATATTTGGTGATAGCGGACAGCCTTGGAAAATACTCGCCTCCATCCAATATCGTATCGGTCAATACGGTTTGTGTAGACGCCGGGTTGGACGATCTTGATGGTGATGGCGTGGCCGACCTGTGCGACAACTGTCCCGATACAACCAATCCGGAGCAGTTGGATCGCAACCACGATGGTATTGGAGACGCCTGCTGTTGCCTCGGCATCAGGGGCAATGCCAACAATGATCCGGACGACAAGGCCAACGTCTCCGACATAACCTTTCTACTGCGGTACCTTTTCGGGCTGCCGGCGGGTCCGCCGCCGGGGTGTCCCGCCGAGGGCAATGCCAATGGCGACCTGGATGAAAAGACCAACATCGCCGACGTCACCTACCTTATTCGATACCTTTTCGGGATTCCCAGCGGCCCCGAGCCGCGCCCCTGCCCTTAGGCAATGATTAGTCCCGGGACCGGGCCACATCGCAAAACGGCGGTACCGGGACCTCAGGTGACCTGTATCTCGCAGAAGAGGCTGGAACGGTCGACCTCGGTAATCGTGCAGGCAAAACCGAGCTGTGAGGTGAGCATCTCAAATTGTTCGCCGTTGAAGGTCGTGGCTCGAAAGCCATCCCTGCAGACAATAGTGCCGTTGGCCGTTTTCTCGGGATCGATTTCCCCCAGCAGACCTTCGGCAGCCTGCAGGTAAAACCACTTTAGCCGCTCCTGCCAGAATTTATCGGAGTAACTGGAAAACAGAACCTTGCCGCCGGTCCTGGTGACACGTACAGCTTCTCTGACCAGATCCAGCGGGTCCACCCCAAAGGCCGACATCCCGTTTTGAATGCAGGCTACAATATCAAAACTGTTATCGCTGAAACCGAGGGCTGCGGCATCCATACACGCCAGGTGGCAGTTGCCGATCCCGGCCAGGTCTGCCTGCGCCATCTTCAAACTGGCGATTGACGTGTCAACACCGACCACGGCGGCTGCCCTTTGCGCCACCCTCTTGAGCACCCGGCCGTATCCACAGCCGAGTTCCAGCACGGAATGAGAAGGCAGCAACCTGTCAGAAAGGAATCGGACTTCCGCTTGCAGATACTGTTGCACGCGAGGGGGTGCGATTTCATAAACTCGGCGCAACCTCTTGGACGAGAGCTTCTCTGAGTAATAGCCTGACACGATGCCTGCTCAGGCGTCCGCTGTGACGACGTTTTTAAAGTTGACCGGATCGGTATCGCCCTCGGTGTTGATCAACAGGATGGATGATCGGGGCCCAAGCTCCAGTTGCTTGCGGGCAGAACTCATCTTGTCGCTCTCCATAAGAGCCAAAAGCCCGGCCAGGCCGGCCGCTCCCGATTCTCCCGATATAAGCTGGGGGTCACCGGCTCGAGGATGGTAGAACAGCTTCATGGCCCGCCGTGAGTAACCGTCCGGAATCGCCATAAAGAAATCCACCGCCCGCTTGACATACTCCCAGGCCAGTATCGACGGCGTACCGCAGTTGAGACCCGCCATCATCGAATCCTGGCTGCCGCGACTAATTCTCATATCACCATAGCCAAAACGAACCGACTCCAGGAGACAATCAGCGGCAAGTGGTTCAACTGAGATCAGCCGCGGCCTTTGGCTCCGATGATGAACCGTGTAATACCAGGCCGCCGCGGCAGCAAGCGCACCGACCCCAACCTGGATAAAGACGGTATCAAAGGCCGATCGGCTTTCGTCGCTCAAAACCTCGTCAATTTCTTTGAATATCGTTGTGTAGCCGGCCATAATCCACGATGGGATGCCCATGTTACCCGGGTAGGAAATGTCGGATATGGTGATCCAGCCGCTTCGGCGGGCATCGGAAGCCGCCTTTTCCACCGCCTGATCGTAAGTGCCGTCGACTATTACCACCTCGGCGCCTTCACTTCGAATGCCGTCGATTCTCGCCGGAGAACTGTTCCGTGGCATATATATTACGGCCCGCTGATTCAACCAGCGCGCCGTCCAGGCAACACCGCGCCCGTGATTGCCGTCGGTGGCAGTACAAAACGTGTAGGTCCCACTATTCGTGCGGCCGGCCCTGTCAAGAAACTCCAGTATCGAAAGCGGCCGGCCGCTCTCGGCCTCGATTCTGCTTTTGATAAACCGGTAAATAGCATAAGAGGCTCCCAAAGCCTTGAAGGCCTTCAACCCGAACCGCAGCGATTCGTCTTTGACGAGAATCTCGTTGACGCCGACAGCGGAAGCCAGTGCGCTAAGACGCCTGAGTGGAGTCGGCTGATATACGTCCAGGGACCTGTGAAAAGGAAAGATGTCGTCGCTGCCGAAAGTATTGAGACTCACGGTCTCCCAGACCGGGTGCAGCTCGCAGTAAGGATTGAAACTGAACTGACACATTCTAGTCGGCGATGAGCAAAGAGTTGCGATTGTCCGACAGTAATCTAAAAGAGCGTTGTCAAAACAGCAAGGTCTAATGCTCGAAAAAAGTCGGAGCGGGAAAGTCCGGACAGACGCCAAGCCCGCCGGATTCCCGTCACCGGCTATACCGACGACAGCCCGGCCTCAAAAAACGGGCCCGACCAACGATTCAGTCAGAGCGCTAGTCCGAAATTGCCGCTCTCGACCCACTGCGGGCGCAACACCGACCAGAAATCGCATGCCAATCGGCTAAGCACGTAGTCGTACGGCAACCAGCCATAACCCTGCTCCCCCCAGCCTTCACCCCAGGAATTGCGGATAAGAAGGGCTCCCCTGGAGGTTTCGCCGCCGGAGCCGCGCTCTATCTCCAGCCCGTCGTCATAGCCGACCGCGACTACGGCCTGTCCCCACGCCGATTTCTCGGTTGATCCGGGATAGGGTACTTTTCCCCCGTCGCCCGCCCGGTTTATGGACGGGAAACAGAAAAAGCCAAACACGGACGGTATGCCGGCCGCCAAAAACGTCTTGACCGACCCCAATACCTGTTCGGGCGACAGGTGACATACTGAGGGATCGTGACGGAAATACCGCAGACCGATAAAAATTTCGGTGGCGCTGTACACTGACGCGGGCGGTTCTTTGTCGAAATCCTCCATAATGTACGGCCATCGCGTTTCAGGCGGCACCCCAAGCAAGGCCAGGGCTCGCAACGTCTTTCGCAGCCAGACGCCGGTGTCTCCGTCCATACCCACCAGATCACGGGCGGTTTTGTAAACGAACAGGCGGGAGCCGTTCATTTCCCGGTCAAAAGCCCGGCGTTCCGAATACTCGACCACGCTGACAGCGGCGTGGGCCGCGCAGGACCGAAGGCCTCGTTGGTCGCCGATGGATGAGAACCATTTTCGCAAATCAGTCCTTGACGGTAAACCGAGAACCTGGGGGCCAGACCCAACACCCAGCACAGCGGCCATGGCGCGTATCTCCGGGTCGTCCGAACTGAAATCGCGGAGATCGGGCAAAGGCGGAATCCAACCCGCCTCACCAGTCTGACAGGATCTGGGTGTATCAACATGTCCAGCATCAAAGTGCATACCATACCCCATCGTTTCTTGTTCGTGTTGCCTGCCGGATACTCCTTTCCGGCAGTGTGCTTCGCGCACTGCCGTCTGGCAGGTGTTCCTCCCCGGAAAAAACCTTATGTCATCGCACTCGCGCCGGCGACTGTCCATGCCCCCGTCGTTGATGAACAGCTATCGAGACCGGGCCGGCCTGCGGAAGGCCTCAGCCCAGAACTGATACTTTTTTGATGCCTGCGACGGATGTCTCCTGGGCGCTATCGTGTCTCTTTTCCGCCAGCTTCCAGTTCTTTTTAAACCACAGAGAGGGGCTCTTTATCTCAACACATTTCTTCGTTGAGCCGTTGTCGCTGGTCACCAGACTGACCTTCTTGTCGCACAAGATCGCAGCGTTGATCAGAATCGACGTGATCAGATTTGAGCAATCCGTTGGGCCGGCAAGATCGTCCAACTCGTGCTCAAAGGTCTTCAGTATCTCCTCAATCGGGAAGCACTGCCGCACGATGACTTTTCCGATGAGTTGCTCTATTTCTGCTTTGTACTCATCGTTGAGCCTGCTCGCCAGCATTTTCAGACCGCTGACTATCAGCACCGATTCTTCAACCGTCAGATCATCGACACTTCCCCGGTCCTGATGGTTCAAGCGATAGGCACGATGTTTGCGATCGAAATAGACCGGAATGTTGGCCTCCGAAATGACATTGAGATACCGATAGGCCGTTCGTTCCGGTATCATGCAAGCCGCCTTGATCGTCTCGAGGGTAGCTGACTGACGATGATTGAGCAGGTTGACCAGCAACAATATCCTGTCTAGTTTACTCATGCCGCTTTTCGGACTCACCTCCTCCCTACTCCTCCCCGCGGAACCCTACAAAGTCATGGTCCAGACATCGAGGAGAAGATCAACTAATGCCATACTTCCAGCAGAATCTGCATACGGAGCCTCACTGGCACTCTCCGGGGTCGAGTCTGGCGGTGGGCTGTTGCCGGTTCCGTCCGCCATGGCCGCTGACGGCGTCAACATTCCGCCTATCAAGCCAAGCAACAGCAGAGCCATACAGTAGCCAATCATGGCAGTTAACAGGGTTCTTTTTGTCATTATTACCTCCTACGCTTCTGAGAATTTTCATTACGCAGACAGGTTCATACAAAAAAGATGCCGTCATTGACCGCAGCACCATTAGCGCTCTAACTTGTTGCTATATAGATGATTGAGCCAAAACGCCGGAGACTAAGTATACCCCTGATTTGCCACCGAAATTGCCAGGGGATTCACCCGGGGGCTTAACTTGTTGAATTACAGGCAGAAAGCTTGGCGGTAAATTTGCCGAAAAACGGCAAAGAGGCAAATAATGGAACCTACAAATCGCGGCTTATATTATATCGCTTGATCTTTCTGCGAAGCGTGGTCAAAGGCATCTTCAGATACCGGGCCGCCCGTAGTTGAATCCAGTTCTGCTTGATCAGAGCGTCTCGGATAGTCTGTTTTTCGTATGCTTCCCCGGCCTGTTTGCCTTCCCGGTTGTCTCGCGCGGCTCTCCGGAATTCGACCGGCAGTGCCGAGGCATCTATGCGCTCGCCGGGATACAGGATGCAGCAGCGCTCCACAAAGTTTTTGAGTTCCCTGACATTCCCGGGCCAGCCGTAGCACAAAAGAGCTTTCTGAGCCTCGGGCAGGAAGACCGGTGGATTACCTCCGGGCGAGGCAAACATTTTCGTGAAATGCTCTATCAGAAGCGGGATGTCATCACGGCGCTCTCGGAGAGGGGGGACTTCTATTATTATGGTGTTGATGCGGTAATAAAGATCCTCGCGGAATTTCTCTTCCCTGATGAGGCGGTGCAGATCCTTGTTGGTTGCGTAGATGAACCGAGTATCGCTGTAGATGGTCTTGTTGCTGCCGACCTTTTCGAACTCCTGCATGTCCAGGACCCTCAGAACCTTGGATTGCACCTGCAGGGGCATGTCACCAATCTCGTCCAGGAAGAGAGTGCCGCCGTCGGCGGCAGAGAATTTGCCCTCTCTTCCAGACACACCGGTCGCCACGTTCTGAGCCACACCAAACAGCTCGCTCTCTATTAACCCTTCAGCGATGGCCGAACAGTTCAGCTTTATAAGTGGCTTGTTGGAACGAAGGCTCAGGTTATGAATCATCTGACACAGAATCTCCTTACCGGTGCCGCTCTCGCCCAGAATGAGAATGGGTGTATTCGTGCGAGCGATCTCCGGCAACTTGCTGAGCAATTCCTGCATGGAGGGGTCATTCGTGATAAACGACAGGTCGCCCCCGAGGTGTGTGGCGTCTTCGATCAACTGCCGATTGACCAGACTGATGTCGCGGTATTCCTGAATGGTCGTCAGCATGACGGCAATGAAATTGGCGGTGGAACTGATGTAGGTGACGTCATCCTTGTCAAACAGTGCCGGGATAGTATGGTGATCGAGGTAGAGAATCCCCAGCAGCTTTCCGTCGAACACGATAGGCGTGCAGATAACTGACAGGATGTTATGTACGACTATGCTTTTATATCCCTTGGTCCGGGCGTTAGTCAGAGCGTTATCGATAACCACCGGTCTGGGGTCCTTAACCACCTCCTGTGGGATGGTTGAACTGAAGTCGGCAACATCCCGCAGGCTGTCCTCATCGCAGTTGACGAAAGCCCGCACGCGCAGCTCTGAAGACTGTTCGTTTTTCAACAGCAGAACGCCGCGTTCCGCGCCCGTCTGATCGACGGCAAACTCGACCACTCTCGTAAGCGACTTATCGTAGTCCCGGATGTTTTTGAAAACCTCGGAGATCCGGAATACGAGCTCGATCATTCTCGTTTGTTTACCGCTGTGGTCGGTCAGGCTCGCCACCATCTTCGACAACGATTGCTCCATGGTCTCGTTTTTCAGTGATTTGGCCAGCTTGACCGCCTGGAGCAGAAACTTCTTGGCGAGCTTCTCTTTGTCGTCGTCCCGATAACTTTCCGCCACCCGCCGGCAGACAATCGTGGCCAGGAATATGGCGCCGGACTTATCCAGAATCCTGTAAACGGATTTGAGAATCCCAATATTCTCCAGTTTCCCGACCGGCTGGCGGGCTATCCTGATCAGGCCATGAACGGCCTCGAACAAGGGAGCTTCGCCTCTTTCGAACAAGGGCAGTAACGACTCCGCGATCCCGATCGCTTGTGCCGACTCCTTCGGGTCGGCGTTGATCAGAATGTGAAAAAGGCACAGAGAGGCATAGTATCGACAACCATATTCTACCAGGGAGCCGAGTAGTCGTACCAACATCTGGACCTGTTGACCGCGACCCTGGTACAAATCGTTCAGGGCCCCAATGAACTCGATCTCGACCAGGGCTGATCTGTCATTCGAGTTCTGAAATATCTTCGCCGCCGTCTTAAGGTATTCCTCGCAGGACGCAAACTGACCCTGGCAAAGAGCGATCTCCGCCAGGTTATGGTACACTTTGCCTGCCAGTTTCTCGGGTGCTCCGGGAAAAAGAGATTCCAGAGCCTTGAAATGAGCACGTCGCGCCGACGGCATGTCACCCTTGTTACTTTTCAGGAATCCGTCGGAAAGAAAGTACATTATCAGAAAATTTCTTTTATGAGCCTGTGATTCCAAAGTAACAGACCTTTGCAGCCAGTACTCGGCTTTGGGATATTCTCCCAGGCGCGTGTAACTGTTGGAGAGGGTGGCAAATATCAATGGCAGTTTGGATCTGTCGCGGGCCTCCTGCACATTCTGGATCGCGAGCTTGCCGTACTTGACCGACTTCTTGTACTCAGCGAGTTCCAAGTACAGAAGACACAAACTGAAGACTGTCGAGACCGATTTCCCCAACAAATCACAACTCCCGGCCTTTTCAAAACCCGCCAAAAGGCGCATCTCCGCCTGTCTGAAGTCGCCTCGTTTCCACT
>CBFCYQ010000083.1:0-10732 GCA_965602205.1 uncultured bacterium
TGGCGAGGGAGTGATACCCGACGGCGAGACGCTGATTAAGCCGGGTGATACCCTGTTCGCGCTCTTTCCGCGGGAATCTCTGGATCGGTTCCGCAAGCTGGTGGGTATCGAAAAGAAGAACCGCAAAATCATTATTACCGGCAACTCATACGCGACTATCGAACTGGCCAAAGTGCTGGACAAGACCGACTACCATGTAAGCTTTGTCGATCCGGATATGGAGCATGCCAACCGGGCCGCGGCCCTGCTGAGTAATATTGACGTGCTTCATGGCAGTTGCACGGAGCCGGACCTGCTGCGGGAGTTGAATATCGACAGTGCCTCGTTTTTCATCGCCGTATCCGATGAAGCCGACTACAACATGCTCTCGGCTCTTCTGGCCAAAGCCGAAGGGGCCCACGAGGCCATCGCCACCACCACGGAGTCACTACACGACAAGCTGTTTCATTCGTTTGGCATTGACCACGTGATCAACCCGCGGCTGACAACCGCCCGGGCCATTCTCGACATCATCTCCCGCGGCCATATCGGCGCCGTCGTGAAGCTCTCCGATGTCGATATCGAGGCGGTTCGCTTCAACGTCCACGGTAACAGCGACGCGGCCGGCATGAAAGTCAAGAATATCGCCACCAAGATGAAGAAAGGCTCCATCATCGGCGTTATCGTGCGCGAAGACCGCATGATTCTCCCCGAGGGAGAGACGGTCATCGAAGCCGGAGACCACGTGATTGTCATTACCCACCACCGCAACCTGTCCACGATATCGAGGCTGTTTAAGCCGCGACGGATGTTTCAACGGGAGTAACTCATGCGCACGGAAGCGGTCGGATATGCCATCGGAAAATTGATGCAGGTAATGGGTGTGGTGCTGCTGGTGCCCCTGGCCATCGGCGTCTATGACTGCCGGCATTTGAGTGTCGGCAGTATCGCGGCCGCCCCGGAATGTCTCGGCTTTATCGTGGCCGTGATCTTCTCCCTCATAGTGGGCAGCTGGCTGGCCTTCCTCTTCCGCAGCGGACGCAAACGCCAGAGCATCAAAGAAGGTTACGCCATCGTGACGCTGGGATGGGTGACCCTGGCCTTTGTCGCCGCCATTCCATTTACCCTGTATTTCATGGCTCTGCGCACCGGCGCCGAGAGCAGCTTCATCAGAGTTTTTACTGATGCCTATTTTGAGGTTATGTCCGGTTTCACCACGACCGGAGCCTCGATTCTGACCGATATCGAGGCCGTGCCCAGGTCGCTGTTATTTTTGAGAGCGCTGACTCACTGGCTGGGCGGAATGGGCATTATCACCCTGGCCATCGCCATCTTCCCCGCGATGGGAGTATCCGGTTACATGATGTTTCGCAGCGAGGTTCCCGGTCCCACGACCGACAAGCTGCAGCCGCGCCTGGCCCAGACCGCTTCCATCCTGTGGGGAGTCTATCTGCTGTTATCGGCCGTCGAGACGGCGCTGCTGATGGTAGGCGGCATGAGCCTGTTCGACGCCGTCTGCCACACCTTCGCCACCATGGCGACAGGCGGTTTTTCGACCCGAAATGCTTCGGTGGCGGCCTACAATTCCGATTTTATCGAATGGGTGATTATCATTTTCATGTATTTTGCCGGCATCAATTTCCTGCTGCACTTCAAAGTGCTGCGGGGCGGTTTGAATTCGCTGGTTAAGAATCGGGAATTCGGCTTCTACAGTGCCATTGTGCTTGCGACGATAATTATCGTCACGGCCGTGCTGTATCTGAACGGCCCGGCCCCGATGGAAGAGGCCGCCGGGCACTACCGCGCCGGCGATTGGAGCAGCGAGCAGTTCGCCGACCACTATGCCGAGGAATCGGCCAAAGTGAACTCGCTGTATGACAGCTTTCGCATAGCCAGTTTCCAGGCTCTGTCGATAGTGACCACCACGGGGTTTGTCACGGCCGATTTTGATCTCTGGCCGGACATTCTACGCCTGCTGTTGATTATTCTGATGTTCGCCGGAGGCTGTGCCGGTTCCACCGGCGGGGGCATGAAAATGATTCGTGTTATGATTGTCAGCCGTGTGGCTCTCAACCAACTGCGCAAACTGGCCCAACCCCGCCTGGTGGCTCCGATTAAGATTGGCCGCCGCACCGTTGACGATATTCGAGTGGCGAGCATCGTCTCGTTTTTTATCCTGTTCGTGGGGCTGTTTATTCTGACAGCGGCTCTGATGACGCTCTTTGTGCCTGACCTGACTACTGCGGTCGCCTGCTCTATTGCCACCATCGGCAACATCGGTCCCGGCCTGTCCGGCATCGGCGCCGTTGAGAACTATTCCTGGATTCCTATCCCCGGCAAATGGGTGCTGATTCTGTCCATGCTCCTGGGGCGGCTGGAGATATTCACGGTTTTGCTTGTGCTCAGCCCGGCCGTCTGGAGGCGCTGACGACACTCCCCCGCATGTATGACATGGAACCGGTGCGACCGCAATCGCGTTAAATCACAGTATATGGTTATGAAAAGCATTACAGCGTCGATCATCAACGCCGGGCCGGCCGGTAAGGATTTCCTGTGAGAATTCTCTTTCCCCTGATATTCTCGGCGGTCTTCATTTTGCTGATAGGCGGGATACAGGTACTCCTGTTGCGTTTTTTGAACAAGACCTGGTGGGATCGGAAGATCATCCGTCGCGCAGCGATATTCCTGCCCCTGTTCGGCGTCATGATGGTCGTTGTCTGGGGGTTCGGCGAGTACTACGCCCGGGACTGGTTAACCTATCCGGGAGCGGTCATGGCGGCGCTGACCTTTGTTCTGGAGGTTGCCCTCATGCTCTCGCTGCCGTTGTCGGGAGTGCTTCATTTCGCTCAGCAGATCGCCGACCTGGTCGCCCACAGACGCCGGAAGGAATCACCCGAGGCCCCGGACGCCGGCCGGCGGGATTTTTTGAGGGTGGCCGCGGTGGGGCTTCCCGTGACGGCGGTGGCTACGGGTGTTTCGGGGATAACGGGCGCTTTCTCGGACGTCAGGGTCGAGAGAAAAGTGATTCGCATTGACGATCTTCCGGACGGGCTCGAGGGCCTGAGGATTCTCCACCTGTCGGATCTTCACCTTATGCACTATGTCACCCTGGATGATCTGGCCGCGGTTCTGGCCCAGGCGCAGGTTCTGCAGCCGCACCTTATCCTCCTGACCGGAGACGTGGCCGATGACTTGCGGCTGTTGCCCGATACCCTGGCCATGCTGGAAGCTTTTGCGGCGCCCCTCGGCGTTTTTGCCTGTCTTGGCAACCACGAGTACTTCCGGGGAGTGCACCATGTACGGCGTATCTTCGACAGCTCCCCGGTTCCCCTGCTGGTGGACCGGGCCGTGAAGCTGGAGTTTGGCTCGGCCTCATTCTACGTCGGGGGTATCGACGATCCCCGGCTGATGGGCGCCAAAGACTACGCTTTTTTCAAGCGGACAATCGATGCTACTCTGGAGCACGCGGGCACCGGCGAGTTTTTCATTCTAATGAGTCATCGCCCGGACGCTCTCGACTACGCCTCGGAAGTCGGCGTGAATCTGACCCTCGCCGGTCACACCCACGGGGGGCAGATTGGTCTTGCGGGCCGGTCTCTGTTTGACAGCGCGTGGCCCGACCGTTACCTGTGGGGTCACTACCAACGTCGTAAGAGTCACCTGTATACTTCTTCTGGGGTGGGTCACTGGTTTCCCTTTCGTCTGGGGTGCCCGCGCGAAGCACCTGTTATCGAACTGGTCGGATCGTAGAATTCCTCTCTGAAAACCGTCTCAATCGGCACACCGGCCCCCTCGAAAATCCGACACTTTTTTGCTGCCCGTCCCCAATTTTTCCTTGCAAAAAAAATAAAAATCAACTTATGTTTCATAGGAGAATAACGTAATTACAGTGGGTAAGGGGACACTTTTTAGACGACAGCAGGTAAAATTATAGTCACAAAACTCAACCTTTCAAACCTTAATGCTAAAGGAGCAACAGATGGCTATTAAGAAGAAAGCGACGAAGAAGACTACTGCCAAGCGGAAGGCGGCGCCCAAGAAGAAAACCACCAAGAAGGCTGCTGCCAAGAAGACGACCAAGAAGAAAGTAGCAGCCAAGAAGAAACCGGCCAGAAGAGCGACGGCCAAGAAGGCTCCGGCCAGAAAGAAGGCGGCTCCCAAGAGGAAGACCGCTGCCAAGAAAAAAGCGGCTCCCAAGAGAAAAACCGCCGCTAAGAGGAAAGCCGCTCCCAAGAGAAAGACAACGGCCCGGAAAGCGGTCGCCAAGAGAAAACCGGCCAAGAAGAAAACGGCATCCAAGCGCAAACCGAATCCCGCTTTTATGCGTCCGATGACTCTCTCGGCTGAGCTGGGCGCTGTCGTCGGCACCAAGCCGATTCCGCGCACGGAAGTCACCAAGAAGATCTGGACCTACATCAAGAGGAACAATCTCCAGGACGCCGTCAATCGTCGGATGATTAACGCCGATGATAAGCTGAAGAAGATCTTCGGCGGCAAGAGAAAGGTGTCAATGTTTGAAATGACCAAGCTGGTCAGCAAACATATGAAGTAGTTTTCGGGTTTTATTGGCAAACGGGCTGGAGACTTTCCGGCCCGTTTTTTTTTGCAGGGGATGGATCAGCTACGATCGCGGGCGTCCGGGTGTGTACGCTTTTTCTCTTGGAGTTCCAACTGCCGGGTGTTATCCTTCCACAGCAGGTGTATTTCCCATATGAATAGGAGGATCAGAGTAATGGTTCGTACGCAGAAATCGCATCAATGGCTGCCGTTGATTCTGTTGCTGGCAGTGGTGGTTGCAGGACCAGCCTGCAATCAGGGCATCCCGGCCGACCCGCCAGCATCAAAAGTAGAGGTGGTCACAGACACTCTTCACGGCTCTGTTATCGAAGACCCTTACCGCTGGCTGGAAGAACAGGACAGCTCCGATACCCGGGCCTGGATCGACGCCCAGAATGGATACACCCGGTCCGTCCTGGACAGGATATCGGGCAGGGACAAAGTGACACAGCGACTCACGGAACTTCTCAAGGTCGACCGAATCAGCCGACCTCGCGAGCGTAACGGTCGCTATTTTCTTTACAAGAGAGCCGCCGACCAGGACCAGTACGTCATATATAAACGGGAGGGACTTAACGGTGCCGACGAGGTACTTATCGACGCCAATAGCATGAGTGCTGATCACTCCGTCAGTTGCAGTATACTGGATATCTCTCAGGACGGTAAACTGCTTGCCTACAGCCTCCAGCGAGGCGGCGAGGATGAAGAAGAGGTTCATTTTCTTGATGTTGAGACCGGACAAAAACTGGCCGATGTCTTTCCCCGCGCCAATTACTTCGGTTTGTCCATGACCGCCGATAACAAGGCGTTGTATTACTGCTTGTACGATTACGAAAAGGGTGCGCGCGTATACTATCATATCTTTGGCTCCGATCGCGCCGAGGATAAACTGATCTTTGGTGAAGGATACGGCCCGGAGAAGATCATAAGCTGCGGGCTTTCCGAGGACCGGCGCTATCTCCTGCTTCCCGTGTACTACGGTTCCTCGGGTGCCAAGAATGAACTTTATTACATGGACGTCACCAAAGGCGGGCCGGTCAAGACCCTGGTCAATGATATCGAAGCCAAGTTCTACGGAGACGTGGCGGGCGATAAAATCTTCGTGAAGACCAACTGGGAAGCGCCCAATTGGCGCATACTTGCCGTCGATCTTAAAAAGCCCGCCAGAAAGCACTGGAAGGAGATCATCCCTGAAGGCGACGCCGTCATGGAGGACTTTTCGCTGGCCAGCGGGAAGATTTTTGCCACCTACCTTGAAAACGTCAGCTCGCGCGTGAGGATATTTGAGCAGGACGGCAAGGAGGCGGGAGAATTACCTATCCCGTCATTAGGTTCGGTCGGCGGTATCATCGGCCACTGGGACAGCGATGAACTGTTCTATCAGTTCAGTTCGTACTATATCCCATCGACGGTCTATCGTTACGACATGGCCTCCGGCGAGCAGGAGATTTTCGCCCGCCGCAATGCCCCGGTGGATACCGACAAGATTGAAGTCAAACAAGTCTGGTTCGAATCCAAGGACGGCACGAAAGTGCCCATGTTTGTGGTTCACGCCAAGGATCTCAAGCTCGATGGTCAGCGTCCGACGTACCTTTACGGATACGGCGGCTTTAACAGCAGCGAGACCCCTTACTTCAACTCCCTGGCGGTTCTGTGGGCCGAGCAGGGCGGGGTTTTCGCCGTTGCCAACATCCGGGGCGGGGGCGAGTTCGGTGAAGACTGGCACCGGGCGGCCATGTTCGAAAAAAAGCAGAATAGTTTTGATGATTTTATCGCGGCGGCGGAATGGCTGATTGACAACAATTACACCAACTCTGCGAAACTGGCCATTTCCGGGGGCAGCAACGGCGGACTTCTGGTGGGCGCCGTTATGAACCAGCGACCGGAGTTGTGCAAGGCGGTCGTATGCTGGCATCCGCTGCTCGACATGCTGCGCTATCACAAGTTTCTCATGGGTCCGTTCTGGATCACCGAGTACGGTTCCGCCGACGAAGAGGACCAGTTTGCGTATATATACAAGTACTCACCGTACCACAATGTGAAGAAAGGCACCAAATATCCGGCCGTGCTGCTTGTCAGCGGCGATTCGGACACGAGGGTCGACCCCATGCATGCCCGGAAAATGACAGCCTTGCTGCAGGCGACGACCGGGTCGGACAACCCGGTGCTCCTGTATTACGATACCAAGGGCGGCCACTCGGGAGGGCGGCCGGCCACCCAGCAAATAGAGGACCTCACCGTCGAGACGAGCTTTTTGTGGTGGCAGCTCGGGGCGGACTTCTAAAGCTAAGGTGTTAATGATATTCTATGCCGGTGTTTCGTTCTCGACACCGGGTGACGGACATAGGCAGGGCGGTCGGTTTCCCGACCGCCTTTTTTGTGTTATCGCGGGCGGGCGGGTTGATTTATAGAGGACAATTTGCTTATAATGCGGTTGCCCATCGTAGAGTTTTTGGTATATTGCGGTTGTTGTGAATTTATTCACATAACCATTAGCAGGAAAGGCGCACCATGGCAGTCATTCGACCCTTCCGGGGTCTGCGACCCACACGCGAGCGGGCCGGCAGGATAGCTTCCCCCCCGTATGACGTCCTCAGCAGCGACGAGGCCAGAGAACTCGTTCGAGATAACCCGGACTCTTTTCTGCGGGTCAACAAACCGGAAGTCGATTTTCCTCCGGGCGCGGACCTGTACAGCGATCAGGTTTACCAGCGGGGTAAAGAGAATTTCGACCGCCTGGTAAACGAGGGTCTGATGGTTCGTGATGGCACCCCTTGTTTTTATCTCTACCGCCTTACCTGGAGCGGCCAGAGTCAGACGGGCCTGGTGGCACTGGCATCGGTTGAAGAATATGATCAGGGGAAAATAAAAAAGCACGAGTTCACGCGTCCCGAGAAAGTGAACGACCGGGCCAACCATATCCTGAAACTTAACGCCCAGGTCGGTCCCGTTTTGTCGATTTTCCGACACAACTCCGAAATCTCGACGCTGTTCACCGGCTTGACCGCGCCGCAGCCGGAGGTGGATTTCACGGCCGAAGGCGTTCGACATGAGTTGTGGGTGGTGGATAAGCCCGAAGATATTGCCGCCCTTGAGGTCGCCTTCGCCATGCTTCCGTACCTCTACATTGCCGACGGTCACCATCGTTCGCAGTCGGCCTCGGAGGTGTGCCGCCGTAAGAAGCAAGCAAACCCTGATCACACGGGCAAGGAGTTGTACAACTTCTTTCTTAACGTGCTTTTCGACGATCAGGAACTCCGCATCCTGCCCTACAATCGCGTCGTGGCCGATCTCAACGGGCTCAACTGCGAGCAGTTGGTCGGGAAAGCCGCTGTCAAATTCGATATTCTGGAGGCTGACAACGATGCCGCTCCCTGCAGGCCGCTCCAGTTCGGCGTCTATTGCGAGAAAAAGTGGTTCACCTTTGAGGCCAAAAACGGAAGCTTCGACAGGAATCATGCGGCCAGGTCTCTGGACTCGGCTATCCTCACGGCCAACATTCTGGATCCGATACTCGGCATTACCGATATCCGAACCGATCAGCGTATTGATTTTGTGGGGGGTATCCGGGGAACCGAAGAGTTGATGCGGCTGGTTGATTCCGGGAAATACGAGATTGCCTTTTCACTGTACCCGGTTTCGGTAGAGCAACTTCTAAAAGTGGCCGATGCCGGCGAGGTCATGCCGCCCAAGTCAACGTGGTTCGAACCTAAGTTACGCAGTGGCATGGTTGTCAATTCACTTGAAGAATAGAGTAAGGGGAAACAAAGATGCTTATTCTCATCTCAGACGCTTTCGATAAGACGCTTCCCGGGCTTCTGACCAAGTACGGTGAAGTCACCGATGACAAGACCCGCCAGGCCGAGGCCGATGTGGTTCTCATCCGCAGCAAGACCAAGGTCACCAAAGAGTATATCGATGCCGCTCCCGGGCTTAAGATGGTCATTCGCGGAGGAGTCGGCCTGGATAATGTCGACCAGGTCTATGCCAGGGAGAAGGGGATTCTGGTATTCAATACTGCCGATGCCTCGACGGTGGCCGTGGCCGAACTGGCCTTTGCCATGATGATCGCCCTGCCCAATCATACGGTCGCGGCCCATACTTCGATGGCCGAAGGCAAGTGGCTCAAGAAGGAACTCAAGCGCACCGAGCTGATGGGCAAGACGCTGGGTCTTCTGGGAGTCGGTCGTATCGGGACCGCCCTGGCCGTCCGCGCCGGCGCCTTTGGCATGAAGGTGATTGCCTATGATCCTTACGTCTTCTTTTCCGATTTCGCCGAAATTCGCCCCACCATGGAAGAAATCCTCAAAGAGGCCGACTACGTTTCGCTGCACATGCCGCTTCTCGACTCCACCAGGGGCCTGATCAACAAGGATACCCTGAAAACGTTCAAAGACGGCGCGTATTTGATCAATACCTGCCGCGGCAAGGTCGTTGTCGAAGAGGATGCCGTGGCGGCTCTCAAGAGCGGCAAGCTGGCCGGATATGCCACCGACGTCTGGTACTCCGACCCGCCGGAAAATTCCCCTCTTATCGGCGCGCCCAACATGTTGTTCGCACCGCACATCGGGGCGTCAACCAGCGAGAACATGCTCCGCATCGGCGTTATGGTCGATGCCCTGATCAAAGAGCACAAGGATAAATTGAAATAGCTTGGCGGAGAACCCGAGTATAAAAACAGAGGTGATAGAAATGGCTCACAGAGTTTTTAACTTCAACCCCGGTCCGGCCACGCTTCCCCTGGAAGTGCTGCAACAGGTCCAGAAGGAACTGCTGGACTACAAGGGCACCGGCATGTCGATTATGGAAAGCTCGCATCGCTCGCCGGAGTACGACGAAATCAACAACGATACCATGGCGCTCGTGCACGAACTCTTCGGACTCGGTGATGACTACAAAGTCCTTTTCCTGGGCGGCGGAGCCTCCACGCAGTTCATTATGGTGCCCCTGAACCTGCTCCATGAGGGTCAGACCGCGGCCTATGTCGATACCGGAAGCTGGTCCTCGAAAGCCATCAAAGAAGCGAAGCTCGTCGGCAAGGTGCATATTGCCGGCTCCTCGAAAGAACAGAACTTCAACCGAATCCCCAAGGTGTCCGAGATCAGCTTTCCGAATGATGCGGCCTATCTGCACGTCACATCCAACAATACTATCTTCGGGACCCAGTACCATGAATTTCCCCAGACCGGCCAGGTTCCGCTTATATGCGACATGTCTTCCGATATCGCCTCGCGCCGCCTGGATTTCACCAGGTTCAGCCTCATCTACGCCGGGGCCCAGAAGAACCTCGGGCCGGCCGGAGTCACCCTGGTGATAATCAAGAAAGACCTGCTGGCGAAATCCCCTGATACGGTGCCGACCATGTTCAACTACAACACGCACGCCGGCAAAGATTCCTTGTTCAATACCCCGCCGGCTTTCTGCGTATACGTGCTGGGCCTGGTTCTGCAGTGGATCAAGAAGCAGGGGGGGCTGGAGGCGGTGGAGAAAGTCAATCTTGCAAAGAAAGAGTGCATTTATAGGTTGATGGATCTCCACGCTGATTATTTCCGCGGGACAGTCGAGCCGGACAGCCGGAGTTGGATGAATCTGACGATGCGCCTGCCGTCGGAAGACCTGGAGAAGAAATTCCTCGCGGAGGCCAAAGTGGCCGGATTTGTGGGTTTGAAAGGGCATCGCAGCGTGGGCGGAATTCGCGTGTCGCTGTATAATGCCTTGCCTCTCGAGGGCGCCGAAAAACTGGCGGCCTTCATGGAGGATTTCAGGAAAAAGAACTAGAACGGCAAAACCGGGGATCCACTCAGATCGTCCGGTCCGGCCTAGTGAACGTCGCCGTCGCCGTCGTGGGCGGTGGGGTCATATATCGGTGTCAGGCAGTGCCCAGCAGCGATTGAGCGCGTTGCTGCAGCTATTTTCTTGACAATTCCGAATAAAAATGGTTTTATAATTGGTTAAGCTGCGACCGGCCAAACCCTGAAGAAAAAGGAGCGAATTTGCAGGCTAAAGACAAGGTGGAAACCGCATATCCCGATCTTTTTGAGAAATGTTTTAGCTTTGACGATGCCTACCGGGTGCAGGAAATGGGCGTCTATCCCTATTTTCACGCCGTTCAGTCCGCTCCGGGCAACGAAGTCGTGATCGAGGGCCAGCGGTGTATCATGGTGGGCTCCAACAATTACCTGGGCCTGGTAAATCA
>CBFCYQ010000084.1:0-10728 GCA_965602205.1 uncultured bacterium
GCTGTGCACCAGGACCCCGCGCTCATGGGCGACCTTCGCAATCTCGGCAATCGGCTCGATCGTCCCCACCTCGTTGTTGGCGTTCATAATCGTCACCAGAATCGTCTGGGGCGTGATCGCCTTCGCAACATCCTCCGGGTCCACCAGGCCATACTCATCAACCGGCAGGTACGTCACCCGGCAGCCCTTGCCTTCTAAGAACTTGCACACTTCTGTCACCGCCGGGTGCTCGACCGCCGAGGTTATGATATGATTGCCCTTGCTGCGATAGGCCCCGACAACACCCTTGATGGCGTAGTTGTTCGACTCCGAGCCGCCGGATGTGAATATCAACTCGTCCACCTGGCAGTGCAGCATCTCAGCTATCTGCCGCCGAGCCTTTTCAACCGCTTTTTTGGCCGTCACTCCCAGCGCGTGACTGCTCGACGGGTTACCGAAATGCCGGTCGATAAACGGCAGCATCGCCTCACCCACGCGCGGGTCAACAGGCGTGGTGGCGTTATAATCGAGATAGATAGGCGTCATGGTGCGACTGCTTCACTCCTATTTCTCTGTTGGGTTTTCCTTGTCGCCATCAGGCTTCAGTCAAAGATAACCAATATCCGGGGGCGGCTCAATGGCAAAGTCCCTGCCTCATCCCCG
The DNA here is from genome assembly GCA_965602205.1 of uncultured bacterium. Taxonomy (GTDB): domain Bacteria; phylum Zixibacteria; class MSB-5A5; order GN15; family FEB-12; genus DAOUUR01. The sequence continues at coordinate 643 of CBFCYQ010000084.1, forward strand.
ATCACTACTCCGCATTATAGCAAAACCAGTATAAAACCAATGTTATTTGCCCACAGAGCTGGGTTAGTGAATCACTACGCCTGCGATATTTCAGCATCTGCATACAAATTCGCTACAAAGGAGACATCGCGAGAAATAAAAAACGACAAAACGAACCCATTTCGCCCCAACTGAAAGGCCCGTAGCCCGTTACGGCGGATTTTGACAGGTTCGGCCGGCCGCTGTCGACAGCTCCGCCGGCAGCCCTACATCCCGTACTTCTCGATGATTTCCTGCTTGGTCTTGCCGAGGATATCGTACTTCTTGCCGACCTTCTTGAAAGCGTCGAGGGCCTTGTCCAGGTGGTGCTTTTCGTGACCGGCCGATATCTGGGTTCTGATACGGGCCTGGCCGTTGGGCACGACCGGGAAGAAAAACCCGATAGCGTAAATGCCTTCCTCGTAGAGGTCGCGGGAGATATCCTGGGAGAGCTTGGCGTTGAAGAGCATCACCGGGACAATGGGTGTGTCGCCATCCTTGAGGACAAACCCGGCCTCGGTCAGCCCCTGCCGCCAGTACGAGGTGTTGTCTTCCAGCTTGTCGCGGCGCTCGGTGCTCTGCGAAAGGATATCAAGCACCTTCAACACGCCCGCCACCACCACCGGGGCCATCGTGTTGGAGAAAAGATAGGGGCGTGCCTTCTGACGGCACATCTCGACGATTTCTTTGCGCCCCGAAACGCAGCCGCCGGAGGCACCGCCCAGGGCCTTGCCGAACGTGGTCGTGATAATATCGATCTTGCCGACTACCCCGCACTTCTCGTGCGTGCCGCGGCCGGTCTTGCCGATGAAACCGGAAGCGTGCGAATCATCGACAAAAACCATGGCGTCGTACTTTTCGCACAGGGCCACCATCTCGTCGAGTTTGGCGGTGTCGCCGTCCATGGAGAAAACACCGTCGGTGATAACCAGCTTGAGGCGCTTGTCGGCATGAAGCTGGAGTTTCTTTTCCAGGTGTTCCATGTTGGAGTGCTTGAAAGTGTCCTCGACCGCACTGCACAGGCGGATGCCGTCGATGATCGAGGCGTGCACCAGGCGGTCGGATATCATGACGTCATCCTTGGTCAGCACCGCCTCGAAAACGCCGGCGTTGGCGTCCATACAGGACGGGAACAGAATCGTCGCCTCCGTGCCCAGAAACTCGGTGACTTTGTTTTCCAATTCGCGGTGAATATCCTGGGTGCCGCAGATGAAACGAACCGACGACATGCCGTAACCGCGCGTTTCCAGACCATCATGCGCCGCCTGGATAACTTCCGGATGGCTGGACAGCCCCAGGTAGTTGTTGGCGCACATGTTGATGACTTTTTTGACCGACGAGCCGGTGGGAAACTCCACTTCGATGTCGGCAGCCTGCGTCGAGTGAATGAAGCGTTCTTGCTTGAAAATGCCGGCATCCTGTATGCCCTTGAGCGTCGTCTGGTAAATCTCTCGTACGTTATCACTGTATGCCATGCTGAACTCCTAATAGAAAACTATCCGCCCGCTGTGTTGAAAGCCATGGCCGGGCGCATGCCGCCCCGCGGCATATAACGCCGGGCCACCGCTCGCAAAGCCGGCGGTATAAACCCTGCTAGTTGAGGAACTGTCTGACCACCGCCACAATCTTGTCAACGGTGTCAAAGGCTTCCGGTGTCGCTTTGTCGTCCGGGATGGAGATACTATACTTATTCTCCAGAAACCTCTTCAGTGATACCATGGAAAAGGAATCGACAATCCCGCCTGAGATGAGCGGGGTGTCGTAGGTTATCTCTTCGTCTTCATCTTCGAGATACTCTTCAATCACGTATTCCAGGACCACGTCCTTCATCTCAGCCATATCCATCTCCTTGTTATCTGCGTTCGTAATTTACTCGTCATCTTCGAGGGTCGACGTATCGCCGACTTCCTCGCCCCACTCTCTGGCATGGAGCAGGCGTCTCATAATCTTGCCGCTGCGGGTTTTGGGCAGCGAGTCAACATATTCGATTTCCTGGGGCATGGCCAGCGGCGAAAGCTTCTTGCGAATGAAATTCATAATCTTGAGTTCCAGGTCGGCGTCAGGCTCAAAGCCGGGTTTGAGCGCCACAAAAGCCTTGACCACTTCCATATTGACCTCATCGGGCTTGGCCACCACCGCTGATTCAGCCACGGCCTCGTGCTCCAGCAGGGCCGACTCGACCTCGAAAGGACTTACCAGGTGACCGCCGGTGTTGATCACATCGTCGTCGCGGCCGGTAAACCAGAAATAGCCTTCCCGGTCAATACTGGAACGATCACCGGAAAGATACCAGCCGTTCTTGAACTTGCCCTGGTAGGTCGTTTCGTTGTTCCAGTAGGCCCGCATCATGGACGGCCAGCCGGGCTGGAAGGCTATCAGTCCCACCCGTCCCGGTTCGGTGATAGGTTCGTATGTATTGGTGTCAACCACGGTGGCGGTAATGCCCGGGAAGGGCTTGCCCATCGAGCCGGGTTTGATTTTCATCCCGGGGAAGTTGGTGAGCATGATCGAACCGGTCTCGGTCTGCCAGTACGTATCCAGGAAGGGATGGCCGAACACTCTCTCCGACCAGATCACGGCCTCGGCGTTGAGCGGCTCGCCCACGCTGGCCAGGTGGCGCAGGGACGACAGATCGTACTTCTTGACCGCGTCCTCGCCGGCTTTCATGAGGGAGCGTATGGCTGTCGGGGCCGAGTACCACACTGTTACCTTACGCTTTTCAATGAACCGGTACCAGGCCTCGGCGGAAAAACCGGCATCCTGCACACACTGGGTGGCTCCCACACTCCAGGGGCCGATAATGCCGTACGACGTTCCCGTCACCCAGCCGGGATCGGCGGTGCACCAGTATATATCGTCCTCCTGCAAATCCAGAACCCACTTGGTCGAGAGGTACTGCGCGATGAGCGAATAGTGCACGTGCTTGACGCCCTTGGGCTGACCGGTGGTGCCGGAGGTATAGTGCAAAACCGACGGCGACTCGGCCATGGTGGGAAATATCTCGAGGTTCTCGACGGGTTCGGCTTCTTCGAGCGAAAAAGCAATCTCGCGTTCCTTGAGAGGCTTGCGGCCGTCGTGGTCGACCACGATGATGTGTTTGAGGTACGGCATCTTGTCGATGATTTTGCGCACTTTCCCGACGTGCTTTCTCTGCGTGATGATGGCACTGGTCTCGGCATCATGCAACCGGACGTACAGAGATTCATCGCCGAAGGCGGAAAAGAGAGGCTGGGCAATGGCGCCTATCTTCAAAATACCCACAAACCCGATATACAGCTCGGGGATCTTGTCCATGAAAAGGCAAACCCGGTCCTCGTTCTTGATACCCAGGCCTTTCAGGAAGGCGCCGATGGTATTACTGGCCAGGCGGATGTCGTTGTAAGTATACTTCTTTTCTCTTCCCGTGGAGTCCTCCCACAGCAGGGCAGGCTTGTCGGCCTTGCCCAACTGGCAGATGCGGTCGGAGCAGTACCAGCCGATATTAATAACATTGCCATTGTTGTAGCCGAGTTCTTTTTCGGCAATCGACCAATCGAAATTCTTGATTCTCTCGTCGTATGAACCGATGTTGGACATTCTTTATTACCTCGTTGTTTCTCCCGCGTGTCGGTCGGTGTCGACCCGGTTCAGGTGACTTAGGAAACGCGTTTTTGTTTGTCAGGAGCCGATGCCCGGCCGGTCAACTTCTCCAGCATATCGACCGTCATCCTGGCCAGGTCGTAGGTCGGTTTCCAGCCCCACTCCTGCCGCGCGGCGGAATCATCCATATAGTTCGGCCACGAATCCGCGATAGCCTGTCGGGTCGGATCCACCTCGTACGTTATTTCAAATTCAGGGATATGTTTACGAATTTCGTCCGCGACCTGGCCCGGCGTGAAGTTCATGGCGGTCACGTTGAAGGCGTTCCGGTGCTTGAGCTTTGACGGCTCGGCCTCCATGAGCTCGATCATGGCCCGGAGCGCATCCGGCATGTACATCATGTCCAGCGATGTATCGGAGCGCAGGTAGCATTTATATTTTTTGTACCGGACCGCCTCCAGATATATCTCGACCGCGTAATCCGTGGTACCGCCGCCCGGCTCGGTCTCATAGGATACCAGGCCGGGGAAACGCAGGCCGCGCGTGTCGAGGCCGAAACGCTTGTGGTAATAGTCGCACAGCAGTTCACCGGCGACTTTGGTGACGCCGTAAATAGTATCCGGACGCTGGATAGTATCCTGCGGGGTGTTGTTCAGCGGAGTGGACGGCCCGAAGGCCCCGATGGAACTGGGCACAAACAGCGCACAGTGGTACTGCCGCGCCGCCTCGAGCATGTTGTACAGCCCGTTCATATTGACCTGCCAGGCCTGAGCCGGTTTTGTCTCTCCCACCGCTGAGAGGATGGCGGCCAGATGGTAGATGGTATCGGTTTTGTGCATCTGCATGACGCGCGTGATGTGGTTGGGATCAAGACAATCGAGAAACTCGAAAGGTCCGGAATCGCGCAGATCGACATCGGTCGGCATCCTGATATCGGTGGCGACGACGTGGTTCTCGCCGTATTCTTTTCGCAGGGCGGCCGTCAATTCAGACCCAATCTGTCCGACAGCGCCGGTTACGAGAATTTTCTTCATGTAGTTTGCACCTCAAGCGTCCCATTTTGGCCCCAAATACCGAGCTTAATCAGGATAAAATCAACCGTCTTTTGACTCGCCTGGGGCTCGCCAATCAGATTCTAACTATATATCCAAGGGGCGGATAAAGCAACCGAAAAGGGATGTACGGGACAGGAATTGACAGGTCAAGCTGGAGCCTTTTGTTACATTAAGCCAGAGTAGCGGTCAGCCCGGATATGGCTTCGGTCTGCGCAATCAGCCTGATACTCACAGCGTCGGGTTGGTATGCTGAGGCCGGCGATTACGGGCTGGTGCTGTCTCGGAAGATGAACATGGCCCGTTCAGGCAGGGTGGCCTTAAAATCGGCCAGCAGGCTTCGTGCCCCGGCGAACGTGGCGCTGTCGGTGGCATAAAATGCGACGATATCGTCGGCGGGTGTGACCAAACGTCGCCCGAGGTGCAACTCGCCGAGCGGTATCCAGCCGGCAGGGATGTCGGGCAGCCAGGTATCGTAAATCATGGCGAGGTGAACGTCGTGCTTCTCCGCCAGAGCCGTTATCCACTGCGGGCCCTGGTGGTTGCGCCGTGCTTCGAGCGCCTGTTGTGATCCCAGGCCCCACAGGTCGAGGACGTAGTTATCGTTGGCATAAGACACCCAGCCGATGTCGTTGACAGCGACCGGCGCACTGTAGTACTCGGTCACGAAGCGATGCATCTGGTACTGCTGCTGATAGATGTTGTTAGAGGCCACCCGGGTCGAGAGCAAGCCGCCGATGTAGGGCCGGCCGGCGATGCCGACAAACAGGCACATAATGATCGCCAGGCGGTAGCCGGGCAGGCTGCGGGCGATTTTGAGAAGCCCTTCACGGTAGATATACGTCAGGGTCAGAAGAGCGGTCGCCCAGATGTAAGCCTCATAGCGGCTGTACCACCCGAAGTTTCCGACCACCAAATGCAGCAGAACGGCGCAGGCACCCCAGGCTGCCAGAAGTCTTTCCGGCCGAGCCGGTCGTTGGCTCACGGCGCGCAGGGCCAGAAGGAAGAAACCCAGAGCCAACAAAGCCCCCTGCGCGAGGCGCAGGTTTGATTTAAAGTTGCTGACGAGAGTGGCAACACTACCACCGCTGGAGACGGGGCGCGATTTGGACATAACGGAAGTCGGCAACCAACCCAGCTCCAGGGAGTTCAAAAACAACGAATAGGCTCCCAGAGTCAGGCCTATGCCGACAGCCCCTATAGCGGCAGGCCGGAACTGCTTTCTGAGAAACAGATATCCCAGCGCCGGGACCGACAGGGCCAGGTTTTCATAGCGGACAAGCGGTCCAGCGATGACGGCCGCTATCAACCACCAGGGAACACTGCTGTCCCGACTCTCGCGAACAAGACCGATGACGGTCAGGACCGCAAAGAAAAGCTGGAGCGAGTGTTCCATGCCCATGTAAAGCAGGCCCCACAGGTTGGTGGCCGGGATGAGCAAGGCCGTGACAAGGCCTATCTTCAGCCTGTATCCGGCAGCAGCGGCCGGAGAGAAGGCGAGCAGTAGGAGTCGGGCGTACAGCAGCAGGATGCCAATCGTCGCGAGCAGGTTCACCACGAGCGGGACAAACTGTGCCGCCGGCAGTTTCGCGAACGGAGCCAGCAGGAACGGCCACAGAATGCTGGACGAGGGCGCGGAGTACTCGCCGGTGTTAACGCCATAATGACCGCCGGCGATGTTTTCGGCCAGGGCCAGGTGCACGTAGGCATCATCGAGAGTGTAGATCACGTGGCCGTCGTTGACGATAAGGATCATCAGCAGCAGGAGAGCAAATCCGATGATAAAGACGGATACCGGCAGCCATACGGCTGCCCCGCCAGGTCTGACTACGATGACGTTTTTAGCAGGCGGCATGGTCTGATACTCGATCGTCCTTCAGGCTCTAGGTTGCAACGGATTTCTTTACCGGTGTCGGTTTAAGCCAAGTTGTCAAATAATAGCAGTGCTGTCAATCAAGAATAGCTGCGGGGTGGCTGTTCATCTGGCGATTTGGACGTTGTCGGCCGGTACCCAGCCACTCAGGCCGTTCTTGTTAGTGCACCAGAGCCAGTCGCTTTCCCGCCGGATAACAGCCAGTTCCTCTCCGACTGTCACGGACAGTTCGGTGGCATCGTAATTGCGCAACATCCGGCCGGTGTCATTTTCTCTGACCACATAGCTTGCAGGAATCCAGCGGGCACTGCCGTTGCTGTCAGTGCACCACAGCCATCCGCTCCACTCACTTTTCTTCTCGCCTATTCTCACGCTATCCCCGGCTTTCAGCACCAACGGCTCGGGGTAGGCCGATTCGTAGGCGACCACTACGCGGCCTTTTTTACATGCGCCGTTCATCGGCGGTAGTCATCACGGGCAGGGTGAAAGGCATCAATGAGGCGGGTATCCGTTATGGCCCTGGCTGAGTGCGACACATTGGCGGGAATAACTGCGACCATGCCGGGTGCCAGGACTCTGGTTTCGCCGTCGATGGTAAGTTCGAACTCGCCCTCGATGACGCTGGTGACCTGCTCGTGCGGGTGGGAATGATTGGGGGCCGGCGCCCCGGCGTCGATCATCCAGTACGCCACGGTCATGTTATCGGTATGCACCATACGACCCTTGTACCCGGGCACAGGTTCTTTCTGCTCAAGGTCATCCAGTTTGACGAAAGGCATTGCCTCTACCTCCTTTCATTATGAAACCCACAGCAATATGCCGTCCCGCCGCTACGCTGTCAACTCCGAGAAACGCCGCATGGGAAACCGGATGATGTGGAGATTGTTGTCGCGGCTGTCTTAAACCGGCGAGTTGTTCCGGTCCTTATGATGCCCGCTGTCACGCATGGTTATCGGCAGGGGTGCTCGCGGTACGATGAGGCTTTGGGCTATAAACGTAATTCGAAAGGAGCAGGCACCATCGACCTTTCCGTCCTTGACAAACTGTCTCCGGGAGATGTAATTGGGAGTCAGTTAGTTTAGTAACAGCACCCCGGGCTACCACACGCCTGGTCCGACCTCAATAAGGAGGGCCACGATGAGGCCAACCATGACTTTTCTATCGCAGGATTTACTGGATAAAATCGTTACCGAAGGCAGGGATTTGCTCTGCAAACTCGGTGTCGAGATACATAACGAGGCCGTCCTGTCGCTTTTGGCCGATCACGGCGCGCGCATCGACAAAGGCAAAAAACGCGCTTATTTCACACAGGACATAATCGACAAATCTCTTCAGGCGGCCCCGCGGTCATTCAAGCTGTTCGATACGCTGGGCAATGAGGCTGTCGATCTATCGGGGCACAAGGTCAACTTCACGCCGGGCTCGGCGGCTATCAACATTCTCGACAGTCTCTCCAATGTGAGCCGCCGGCCGACCTCGGCAGACTATGTCGAGTATGCCAAGCTGATGTGCGGCATGGAGCACATAGCCTCACAAGCAACGGCGATGGTACCCTCGGACGTTCCGGAGAAAATATCCGACAGTTACCGGCTCTACCTGAGCCTGATGTATTGCGAAAAGCCGGTCGTGACGGGCACGTTTACGATCGACGCCTTCGAAATCATGAAAGACCTCCAGGTGGCGGTGCGAGGTTCGAAGGAAAACCTGGCCAAGAAACCCCTGACGGTTTTCTCGTGTTGTCCGACCTCGCCGCTTAAATGGAGTGATGTCACGTCGCAAAACGTGGTTGACTGCGCCAAATACATGATACCGGTGGAATACATCGCGATGCCGCTGTCTGGCTTCATGGCGCCGGTTACGCTGGTCGGCACGCTGGTTCAGCACACGGCCGAGACGCTGAGCGGTCTGGCCATCAGTCAGTTGACCAACCCCGGGGCACCGGCGCTCTGGGGCGGGTCACCGGCCATATTCGACGTCCGATACGAGACAACGCCGATGGGGGCGGTGGGAACGATGATGCTCGACTGTGCCTACAATGAGATAGGCAAGAGCCTGGGACTGCCCACGCAGGCTTATATCGGTCTCAGTGACGCCAAGCACCTTGACGCCCAGGCGGGCCTGGAGTCTTCGATGGGCGCGACGCTGGCGGCCCTGGCGGGTATCAACAACGTTTCGGGGCCGGGGATGCTCGATTTTGAGAGCTGCTTCAGCCTGGAGAAGCTGGTGGTCGACAACGAGATTTGCGGTATGTGTCATCGCATGGTCAGGGGCATCGAACCTAAAGAGGATTTTCCGTCATTACCCCGTTTTGAGGAGCTTCTGTCCGAACAGCATCTTCTCATTTCCGATCACACGCGCCGCTACTTGAAAGAAGAGGTTTATTTCCCCGGACCGGTGATCGACCGCGCCAACCGGTCGCGATGGCTGGAGGAAGGCGGGCTGACACTTCTGGAAAGAGCGCGCCGGGAAACCCGGCGAATAATCGATGATTACGAACCGGTCAGAACGCCGCGCGAAGTAAAAGCGGAGCTTACCCGGCTTATGGAAAAAGAGGCGGCGCGCTGCCGGATGGACCAACTGCCCGTGACAGGTTGATGCGTATGACTGTCGACATTCCGGTGGGGGCCGTCATGCCTTCCATCGATACAGTGCTGAGAGGTCAGGGCATTCCCGAGGGCGCCACCGACAATGAGCGAGTGATGGAACTGGCCCGGGAGTCTCTTCTGACATACAAGAGGCTGTGCAAGCCGACAGGACTGGTCAAGGATATCTCGCAGACTGATTTCGAAAGCGTGTACCGCGGAGAGGGCCGGAACGAGACCCAGACTCCCCTGGTGGACATCTACCCCATTGCCGACTCTCTGGCACTTTTTGCCGTCACTGTCGGAGGCGGTGTCAGCGACGAGATAGCCCGTCTTTTTGAGACGAACGACTTTGCCCTCGGGGCCATGCTTGACACGACGGCCTCTGAGGGCGCCGAGATGGCGACCCGCTTTATTGAGAACCATTACCGCCAGTGTCTCAAGGACCAGGATCGTTTTGATTCGTCTTCGGGAACACTGTCTTTTTGTCCCGGATACTGCGGCTGGCACGTCAGCGCCCAGAAGAGACTCTTCGAATTTCTTCGTCCGGCTGACATCGGTATCGAACTCAATACCAGCTTTCTTATGCAGCCGCTCAAATCCGTCAGCGGCGTTCTGGTCGCCGGACCCAAGCGGATATTCGATTTTGATGATGACTACGCTTTCTGCAGTGCCTGTGACACGCGCACCTGCCGGGATAGAATCAAAGAAGTGTGGGTGCAGTAACAGCGGCGCCGACATTCGGAGATTTCCGTGAGCATTCCCGGGCGGCCACCATCACCAACGTCAGCGAACAACCCTGGCACGACTTCGCCGTGGGTGCAACAACTGGTCTGGTTGCTGTTCGTAGCGGCGGCGCTTTACGGGATTTTCCAGGCCGTTTCAATGGCGTGGGTCTGCGACGATGCTTTTATCTCCTTCCGCTGTGCCGGCAACCTCGTTGACGGCCACGGCCTGGTGTTTAACGCCGGGGAACGGGTGG